>CANQVY010000026.1 GCA_947627405.1 uncultured Bacilli bacterium
GTAATACAAAAACCTATTTTCATAAATTTCCCCCTAAATCTTTTTTTATTTTCTTTGATAAAATCTTACCGGCTTTATCTGGAGCATACTTAGAAGGAATAGAAGAAAATAATTTATAGTTTGAATAATTTTTTGATATGTCTTTAGCAACTCCATATGGATAAGAGGCAATATCTAAAATATAGGGATTTTTTTCTTGTAAAAGACTTTCTTCTATAATATTTTTTGGTACTGTATTGATGATGAAATCACTTTTTTGAAAGTGTATTTTCATTTGTTCTGGATTAGTAGTTAAGAAAAATTTATCGGCAAAAGCATGGATCAATTCTTCGTGATTGGTACCAATAGTTACCTTATATTCTGTAAAAACCGCTGCCAATTTACTACCTAAATTTCCAAAACCTAAAATCGTTATTTCTTTTATTTTACGTTTTTTTACTTCTTCTACAACTCCCTCTATTGTTAATATATCGTTTTCATTATTTACTTTTTTATCTTCAAGAAAAGAAACGATTTTTCTACCGCTAAGTAATTCTTTCATTGTATCGTTTATAATTCCCGTATAGAAAATACATCCCTTTTTACAGCATTTAAAAAAATCTTTATCTATAGTTAGATTTTTATTCAATGTATTGATTTCTAAATTTTGATTTATTCCTAGTATTGGTAAAATAATGATATCATAACGTGATATATCTAGATCATCAAGCCCTATCTTAGTTACGTTTTCATTTAAATCTATTTCTTCAAAACCAATACAATCTACACTTTTTTCTAAATTATTCATTAATGAAATATATCTTTTATCTCCTCCAAGTACAATTATTTTCATAAATACCTCCTCTACTATATCTTATTAATGGTAGGTATTTTACGTGATAAAAAAAGAAGTTTATCTTCTTTCTACATCTAAATAAACTTCTATTCCATTTAAATTATAACTTTCTGTTAAATTTTCTTTTTTACTTACTTCAATAGCCAGTGTTTCTTTTTTGATCATATCCATATAATCTTTGATTGCTTCTTCAAATTCTTTATTTTCTCCATAATATAAATTAATACGATCGGTAATTTCAAAATCTTTGTTTTTCCTTATATTCTGCACTTTTGAAATGAGTTCTCTTACAATTCCTTCATTGATTAGATCTTGTGTTAAGGTTGTATTTAATATAATAAAATTATTATTTTCCATACCAACATTAAATCCTTCTTTGGAAGAGATACGAATATCAACCATTTCACTTGTTATCTCTTTTTGTTCTTTATTCATTTCTAAAGTAATGGATTGATTTCTTTGTAAAGTGGAAATCTCATCACTTGTTAATCTTTCCAAACACTCTTGAAATTGTTTCATAAGTGGACCAAAAATTTTCCCTGCGACCTTAAAGTTTGGCTTGACAGAAAGATTCATATATTGGTTTAAATCCTCTACAAAAGAGACCTCTTTTATATTTAATTCTTCTGCGATTAATGGAATTAAATCAGATAAAAGTTCTTTGTTTTTTCCATCAATTAGTGCTTTACTTAATGGTTGTCTTACTTTTATTTTAGCTTCTTCTCGAACGTAACGTCCTATAGAAATAAGTTCTCTGACTAAATCCATTCTATTTTCGATATGTTCATTCATTTTTTCTTGATCATAAGTTGGATAATCGGTTAAGTGAACAGATTCTTCTCCTGTTAAATTACGATATAATTCTTCAGATAAAAATGGTGTAATAGGTGCGATTAATTTTGATAATCCAACTAATACTTCATAAGTTGTTCTATATACACTTTTCTTAGAAGTATTTAACTGACTTCCCCAGAATCGATTTCGATTTCTTCTTATATACCAGTTGGATAAATCTTCAGATACAAAGGAAGAAAGATAGTGAACGACTTTATTTAGGTCATATTCATCAAAAGCATCTCGAACATTTTTTATTAGTTTATTATATTTTGATAATAGCCATTTATCTATTTCTTCTCTTTGTTCATATGGTACTTGACATTGATCCGTATCAACTTCATCAATATTTGCATACATAGCAAAGAAACTATATGTATTTTTTAATGGATTGAAAAACTTAGAATAAACTTCTTTTAACCCATCAATATCAAATTTTAATGGTGTCCAAACTGGAGATACATAAGGTAAATAAAATCTTACAGTATCTGCCCCATATTCTTTAATGGTTGAGAATGGTTCTACAATATTTCCACGAGACTTAGACATTTTCTTTCCTTCAGCATCTAGAAGCAAATCATTTACTAAAACATTTTTAAATGGGGAACAGCCTTTCACAAATGTAGAAATAACCATTAATGTATAGAACCAACCACGTGTTTGGTCAATACCTTCACAAATGAAATCAGCTGGAAATTGACTTTCCCAAAGTTCTTGATTTTCAAATGGATAATGATATTGCGCAAAAGGCATAGATCCTGAATCAAACCAACAATCTAATACATCTGGAATACGATTCATATTTTTTCCACATTTTGGACATTTTAAATGAATCTGGTCAATATATGGTTTATGTAAATCAAAATCTTCTTTGATTTCCTCAATAGCCATTTCTTTTAATTCTTTTATTGATCCTACCATATGAGTATAGCCACATTCACATTTAAAATAAGGAATTGGACTACCCCAATATCTACTTCTAGAAACATTCCAATCACGGGCATTTGCTAGCCAGTTTGCAAATCTTTTTTCTCCAACATAAGCTGGATACCAATTTACTTTTTCATTTGCTTTTACTAACTTATCAGTCATTTCGCTTACTTTAATATAATAACTTGGCATAGAATAATAGATTAATGGTGTATCGCAACGCCAACAATGTGGGTATTCATGCGCAATCTTTTGTTTTTTGAAGAGTTTCCCATTTTCTTTTAAATATTCAACGACTTCTTCGTTCACATCGTGTACAAAACGTCCATTCCAAATACCTCCCACATAACAACCATCTTTTCCAACAGGATTTAAATATGGTAAATCGTATTTTTTACCAACAGTGGCATCATCTTCACCAAAAGCTGGCGCTATATGAACGATTCCTGTACCATCTTCCATTGTTACGTAAGAATCACATGTAACATAAAAAGCTTTTTTATCTACATCGAAAGATGGAATTAATTGTTCATATTCCATGTATTCTAAATCTTTTCCTTTATATTCTTTTAAAATTTCAACTTCTTCCCCTAAGACAGCATGAACCAATGCTTTGGCTACAATAAATTTCAAGCCTTTAGAATCTACTAAAACATAATCCGCCTCTGGATTTACACATAAAGCTACATTTGCAATTAATGTCCAAGGAGTAGTCGTCCATGCAAGAAAATAAACGTCTTCCTCTTTCTTTTTGAATGGTACAATAACCGTAATTGCTGTATCTGTTTGATAATTTTGAGCGACTTCATGAGTAGCAAGACCTGTTCCACAATGTGGGCAATATGGCACTACTCTGGTTCCCTCATAGAACATGCCTTCCTCAAACATTTTCTTTAAAATCCACCATTCTGTTTCAATGTATTCATTTTTATAAGTAAGATATGGATGTTCTACATCGAAAAACTGTCCCATTTTTTTTGTTAAATTGGTAAAGGCGTCTTCATTTTCTCGAACACTATTTCTACATTCTTCATTGAATTTTTCAATACCCAATTCTTCAATTTCTTTTTTAGAAGAAATTCCTAATTTTTTTTCTACATGATTTTCTATAGGCAAACCATGTGTATCCCAACCAATTTTTCGAATAACTTTTTTGCCATTCATTACATGATATTTTGTGATGGTATCCTTTAAATTCTTGGATACCATATGATGAAGCCCTGGAAATCCATTAGCAAAAGCGGGTCCATCGTAAAAAACAAAGGTTTCATTATTCTCTCTATTTTTTACTTGACTATCATGCATCTTATTGATACTTCCCCAAGATTTTAAGATATCCTCTTCTACTTCATTTACTGGTCTTTTATCTAATTCTTTAAATTTTTTCATCGTTTTTCCTCCTTTTATTTATCCATTACTATAATTCAATTTCTTTTATTATAACATATTGTTTTGCGATTTTTTTATTTTTTGTTTATACTTTTTCTTTGTATTAAAATCTTTTTTATAATTGGTTTTCATGATTTGTGGTAGTGTTACATCAAAGAAATGTACATAAGATTGAAAAACATTTTCATGGTAATCAAACACAAATTCTGTAAACGCTTTTTCAACTGCTTTATGCATAAGTCTATCCTTTGTATATATTTCTAACGGGCTTTTTTGATTTTTATTTTTTTCAGTTGTCCATCCATTTGTAAAGCTGTTTGTAAAGCAATTAGTGCATTTTCATAATCATTATCGGAAATTTTCCAATCCATAATGATTGCAGCTAAAATTCCTCTTCTTGCATTCAAATGATTCCATTGTGGATGATTAATGCATACTTTTAAATAATTTAAATATATACCATCTAGTCTTATTTTAGGAACTTTACAATCACAGAAATTATCTATAATGGCATTTTTAATAGCATAAGAAAGTTCTTCTTTTGTCATTGTGATTTTTCCTTTACTTTATTCTTTTGTCTTGTAGCTGTTGCTTTTGCAACTTTGTTATAGAGATCATCCATTAAATTCATTTGATCAAAAGTATCTATAAAATCATTAAAAGATTGATTTGGCTTATTCATAAAATTTAAAAAGGCATCAGAAAAAGCAAAAAAATCTTCCGTACGAAAGCAAAAATAATGATCATAATCTACTTTTGGCTTACTCTCATAAACATAGCCTAGATCATTTTTATATACTTCAAATGGTTCTTCATACATTTTTAAAGCGCAAAACATAGCTACGAGATAATTATCTTGTGTTTTTTTTATGATTGGTTTGTCTTTTAATGCAAGTAAAAGACACGCTACATGATCAAACATGTTTAATTCATGACATGCACTCATAAATATTGAGTTCTTATATTGTTTTTGATATTTTTCACAATTTCTTTGATATTGCTTATACAGCAATTGATATCTTTTTTCAAGAACCATTTGATTTAAACCTGCTATGTCAAGGGCATAATCTAAATAAGTATAAATTTGTATTTCTTTTAATCCAATATTATTCATAAATCTTTTCCTTTCTTCTTGCTTACTTTATTCTCATTTTATGCTTTAGTGTTCTCTTTTATTTTCGAGTTTAACCTTGAGTTTTTTTCTTTACTATCTTTTTGTTTAAAAATATCATGACATTTTTGCTCTAAAAACAAACTATATCCGTAAATATTTTTCCATATATAATTAGGATCCTCTTCCTTTAATGTTTTGAAACTTTCTTTTATCTTTTGATAAGCTGATGGACAATCATCTCGAAATTTATAAATATCTATTTTTTCTGATTCATAAGTCAATTGATCATGAAAGATTCCTTGATAACTACATATATTTCTATTACTTAAAAATAAAAGCGTAGCTGAAGCGGCAATCATTTTAACTTGATCTTGATCAAAATTTTTCTTATCTTTTAACGTGTTTTTTATGCTTTCAAAGAATACAGCTGCTCTTTGGAAAGAGTCAAGTGTTCCCTTGAAATATTCAAAGCCACAAATAACCGTTGTAGTAAATGCATAATCACGAAGAATTGTCTTAAAATCTGTACTTGAAATAGAATCACTTATCGCATTATCCAAATATCCAAATTCTAAACATTCTTTCATATACATGATCTCTTCGTCACATAATCTTTCCATTGCAATCCTCCTCAAAATAAAAAAAGATTCTATCCTAAGGACGAATCTTTTCGTGGTACCACCTTAATTTACTATATTCCTATAGTCTCTCTACTATAACGCGTTACCGTTTTTATCTTATCCATAAAACCATAAAAGAAGTGATCTAAATATAATTCTACTAACTATTTTCACCATTCATAGTCTCTCTTTAAGTATCCCTTATATTCCGTCTTCTTACTTGTTTCACATATGTCTAGTATTATACCACTAAATTTATTCGAGTTCAAGTTTTTCTATTTCTTCAACAACTGTTAATTGTTGTTCTACGACCGATTTTAATTTATTTTTAAAAATTCTAGTATTTCTTAGAAGGGTATCACTTTCCATTTCTATTTTTTCTGCTCGAAGTAAAGCCTCATTTACAATACGATTGGCGTTATGCCTAGCATCTCTTACGATCATATCCGATTCTTCTCTTGCCATACGTTTAATGTTATCAGAAGCCTCTTGTGCATTAAATATTGCTTGTTTTAATGTTCCTTCCATTCTTTTATAATGTTCTATTTCTTCTCTTAATTTTATTAATTCTTTTTCTTGCTTTTTTACGCGATTGATAATTCCTTCCGTTTGTTTAATTACTTCACCAACAAAAAGGTTAACTTCTTTACGATTGTAACCATTTTCTTCATAACTAAACTTTTCCATGTATTATCACCTCGCTACTTTATTATTAAAGTACCTTATTACCAATTAAATTCATCATCATCCGTTTGTGTTTTTTTTCTAGCGGTAGTCGTTTTTGGTGTTTTACTTGCGGCTTGATCGTCGGAAATTTTCCCATCAACTTCTACATTGTTTGGCGTACATAAAAAGATGCCTCCGCCCAATTTTTGTAAATCCCCTCCAATAGCATACAAAGTTCCACTTAAAAAATCTACAATTCTCTTAGCTTGATCTGGTGTAACTCTTTTTAAATTCACAACCACTGCATTTCTTGATTTCAAATAATCTGCAATTTGTTGGGATTCAGAGAAAGCTCTAGGTTCTAATAAAATCATTTTACTTCCTCCGTTTTTTACAGAAGAACCTTTTACAGGTTGTTCGTAGAATTCATCTTCTACTGTTTCTTCCGCTGTATCTCCCCCATCTAACATTTTCTTTAGTTTATCAAAAGCCATTCTATCCTCTCCTTAACATATTATATATCTACATTTCATTTTATCATTTAGTTGCTATTTTGTCCATACCAACTTTTATTTACATCGCTATTGTTTGATAATGGCCTTGGATTTGGTAAATCCACAATAATATTTGTTGCGACTTTAAAGGCAGCTCCAAAGGCAATGCAATGTCCCGGTTGTAAACTTTTTAGTTGTTCAACTACTTCTGTTGTAATATAGGGAACCATGTTTCTTATATAATCAATATCTAATGGATGCAAAGTTCTTAATACAATGAAGTTTGAACATTGAGATATTGACGTATCGCTTAGCTCTGATGGTCTTTGAGTAATTAGTCCTAATATAACCCCATATTTTCTACCTTCTTTGGTAATTCGATCAAATATATTATAACCTAGCAATTCTAAATCGCGATCTTTTTGTACATATCTATGCGCTTCTTCAATAATGATATGATAAGGTTCACTTCCACGATTCTTTTTTGCTACTGAATAATCAAATAACATTTTTGAGATGATTTTAGTAAGTGTTTTTGCCATACGATCATCTACATAGTTAATGTTAAAATTAACAATTTGGCAAGGCTTACCCTCTGGTGTAGTTGTTAATCTTCTAATAAAATCCTCTTTTGAAGTCATATATCCATAATCAAAGTATTCTTTTGCACTAGAATTTACAATCGAATGAAGGCGCACCGTTAATACATTCGCATAATCAAATACCTTGTCACTTTTTAAAATTCCTTCTGAAATTAAAGCAAAATCAAAAGCATTTTCCAAATCATTTAAAGTATACATAATACTTCCATCTGGTTCTTTTAATTCCAATCCATCAACAACAAATCCTCGGACAAAATCAACGACAACATCAATATCTTGGATTTTCCCTGAATTGTCTACATAAATACATTGTTTTAAAGTTCGGTTATATCCCGGTTGTGAAATAATACTCTCTAGATTTAATGTTGGTGTGTTAAATTTTGTTAATACGGCAATGATTTGGTCTCGAATTTTACTTGCATCATTGCTGCTCATTAAAATATCTAAAAGTGCTCGAGCGATAATATCATTTTTATGATTGATTACATCTGGATTATCATCTTTTAAAACCGTCACATATTTTAATGCTTTTTCAACAATAGGAATTTGAGCAGGATTGTCAACATTTAAAAGTAAACATATATCATCTGTTCCTAATAACCATAAAGGAATTTTTAATACTTCCCCTTCAGGAAAATGAGTGTTTGTCGTATAATATTTGTAATTTAATTGGGGCGAAATTTGATGGATATTCTTAAAGGCATTTGTATATTCACCATAGGCATCAAATAAGAAAATATGTGCTCCCACTGGAACTTTTGTAGAAGATGTAAATAAATTTTGAATTAAACGAGCGACTGTACAAGATTTCCCTGCCCCAGAATTTCCCAGTACAGCAAAATGGCTACTAAAGAAATCATTTAAAGACACATTAATTCTATAATTACTATAAATACTTGATTTTCCTAAATAAACACGATCGGTTCCCTCAATTTGTTGTGGTCCAAGTATAAGTGCTAGTTCATCCATGGTAACAATACGAACGGTACTTCTAAATGCTGGTTTTTTGCTAAATCCAGGAATAAAGGAATTATTTTCAATCATTCCTACAATCTTGATATAAGCAAATTCTTTATCAATATTTACAATTTCTCCAACAATTCTTTTATTTCCATCTTCAAATATAGTATGAATATTTACTAAATTGGCTTGATTATCTATATCAATGCTCAATTTTACTTTAGCAATATTATCAACTATACTAATAATCTTACCTAGCATACAAGCACCCTCTATTCTACTTAAAATTATAACATAGAAATTCTTCCTTGAAAATAACTTTTTATCAAAAATAAAAAGTAACGATTTGGTTACTTTTCTCAATAGATTCAAAATAATGTTTTCCATTATCGAATTCAAATAGATATTTATAGCTATTTTCTTTATTCATTTATCATTAATTTACTTAATTGGCATAATGAATTTGTTGTTTTTCTTCTAAGTTAAAAATGGTTAATCCATTTCTGCTTTTATTTTCTTCTGTCATTTTTATTGCTGTAATTTGATTATTGCTATACGTTTTATAATAAAAAATACCTTTGGTCGTATTACAACAACAAGAATAAACGGTAATATGCCATTTCCCATCTGGAGACATCGTTGTCCCTTTTACTACAGCTACTGTATCTAAAATATGAAAAAATTGGGATAAAGAGCTTTCTTCATTTGCATCACATACAGAATTTAATTTATTAAAAGCGGCTCGAACAAATCTTGAAGATGGTGAATTATCTCCCGGAAGACCAATGGCACCCATACCTAAGCCATAAGCATTCAATTTTATTTTATTTGAAAAGCGATTTCTTGAAATTTCTGAGGTTAAGTTAAGATAATTATTAATATTGATTAAGTGATAAGAAAATGGTGGATTGTTGGTTAAAACACCTATAGAATTGGAATAGATATGCATTCCATCTCTTGTTTGTTCTAATACCAAACAATGTTTTGCATCACAAATCATATAATGCAAAGAGGTTAAAGGTACATTTTTTGAAAAAGATTGATCGATTAGATAGATATGTCTTATAACAGTTTCTAATTCTTCTACGCTGGCAAAATTACCTAAAATCCAAGGAATAAGTTCGAAGGGTGTTAAATTGATTTTATCTTTTTGTTTTTTTCCATAATAAGCATTTTCTGGAAAATTAAGTCCCGCTATAGACAAACCTTTTTCATTTGTAGCTTCTGCATATAAAGGATAAGAATCCATAATTGTAGCTATTCCGATCATAGCATATTTCGTTCGAAAAGAACCTCCTGCTTTAAGAAAAAATTCATAATTTCTTGGGGTAATCACTACTTTTTCGTTGAAACGATATTCTAAATCTAAATTTCTTCCAAAATAATGATCTTTCGTTTTAAATGTTATACATGTACACATTTGTATCACCTGTTTTATTATATACAAAAGAAAATATATTTATCCATACTAAAAAACACTTCAAATGAAGTGTGAATTTGGTTTATTTCCCTTGATTGTAAATAAATAATTCTATTGCTAAAGATTTATCTATAGTACTCGTTTTGATTTTATAGTCAATATCAAATAAATCAGATAACAATTTTGCAATCTGTTCTTTTGAATAAGAATAAGCCCTTTCCCTTGCTTTTTTTATAGGAAATACCTTTGTTTTTAAATGCGAAGCTATTTCTTCGTTGTTATGATCTTCTAAACATTTTACTTGATACATTAACCTGAGTTGAGAAGCTAAGGTAGCAATAATTTTTGTCTCTTCGATATTTGCTTTTTTTAAGTCTTCGTAAATTTCTAAAGCTCTTTTTCTATTTTTATTTAAAATATGATCGATAAAAGAGAAAAAAACTTGATCCGAATCATCGATATTTCTTCGAACTGCAAGAATTATATCCTCTTTTGTAATGTTTTTTTCTTCTATTTTTAATATTTTTAGCTTTTCAACTTCGTTTAAAGTTAAATCTATATCGTTATTTGTATAATATAACAGTGTTTTAATAAAATCATAATCGTAAGTATATCCTTGCAATGCTTTTTTTATCAAATCTTTTATATTTACTTCTACTTCTAAGCGTTTCCCATATTTTTTAAGTTTAGTGGCTATGACATTTTTATCATGTAATTTTTCTGTTACCAAAACCAAAATATGGTCTATGTTTGGATGTTCGATATATTTTATCAAGGCTTCTAATTCATCCATTTCTTTTCCTTTTATATTTGTCGAAAGAAAAGTACAAGAAGTTAAAACAATTAATTTATGGGGAATTAAGAAATTATAGGTATCTAATTCCTCTATAATTTCTTTTATATTTTTTTCATTATAATCATAATATGTAATCTCATATTGATTTTCTTTATTTAATTCATTGATTTTGTTTTTAATGAAAGATATATGATCATTTACTATATAATACAAATTATTCATTTTTTAAATTCTTTTTAATATCTATTAAGACTTCATCAAGTGATGAGATATCTTTTCCTCCTCCTTGCGCAAATTTATTACTTCCCCCACCATTTCCATCACATCTAGCGGCCACTTGTTTTACTAAATATCCGGCGTTAATATCACAAGAACTTCGGCAAATGAAATTTACGTTGTTATCTTTTACATTGGCTATAAATACGAAGCCTTCTTGCCATTGATTAATAAGCGCATCTACTACATCCTTAAGTACATCGTTATCAAAATTATCAATTCTCATAATAATGGTATTTAAACCTTGTATAACTTCTTTTTTTTCTAAAAATTGTGATAAATCATTCAAAGCTATTTTTTGTTTTTGTATTAAATATTCTTTTTCCAATTTTTTGAGTTCACTTGTTACATATTCATATTCATTTCGATTAAATAAAATATCTTTATAACTTAATGGAGCCGAATTATCAATCTCAACATCAAAGGTTAATTGAATATTGTCTTTTTTAGCCAAAGCTATAATATTTTTGGCTTTCATCAAAGCTTTTATCATACCATCGTTATATTTTTTGATTGCATGTAACAAAGCATCTTCAATTTTATCTCCTGTGACAGCCTCAATTCGGAATACATTGGCTCCTTTATTTTCCAAAGATACAATGGCAAACTTCTTAATATCCTTCGTATTTTTCGTATGGGTTCCTCCACAAAGTTCAATGGAATCTCCAATCGTAACAACTCTTACCACATCTTTATATTTATCGCTAAATAATGCCATAGCACCTAATTTTTTAGCCTCTTCCAGTTTCATTTCTTGTGTAACTGGGGTAATAGCCTGGTTAATGATATCATTGACTTTTTCTTCAACTTTTATCATTGTATTTTCACTTATTTTTGAAGCATAAGTAAAATCAAATCTTAAAGATTCATCGGTTACTTTTGAGCCCGCTTGATGTACTTTTGTACCCAATAATTCTTGTAATACTCTTTGCAATATATGAACCGAACTATGATTATTTTCAATATTCTTTCTTCTTTGTTGATCGACTTGCAATGTACAATCTTCATTTAAACTCATATGTCCAGATAATATTTTTACTTTATGCAAATGCTGTCCGTTAGGACCTTTTATAACATCTAAAACACGTGCTTTAAAATTTTTACCAACAATCATGCCGGTATCACTAATTTGTCCTCCAGATTCTGCATAAAAACAGGTTTTTTTGAAAATGGCAAAACCTTCTTTATCTAAAGATTTTACTTCCTTTTCGTTACTGAATAATCCAATAACATTGCTTTTTATTTCATAGACATCATAAATAAATTTACTTTCTTTTGTAAAATTCATCAATTCTTCGTTTTGACTTTTCATTGCTGTTTCTGTTTTTCGACTCTTTTTAGCAAGGTATTTTTGTTCTTCCATACATCGATCAAATTCTTCTTTATCGACAGTGAAATGATTTTCCTTTAATGTCTCAAGAGTTAATTCAAATGGAAAACCATAAGTATCATATAATTTAAAAGCATCTTGTCCACTTATCGTATGATCATTGGATTCATTCATTAAATCTTGTAACTTTTTCTCACCGGCATCTAAAGTTTTTCGAAATAATTCTTCTTCTTGCAAA
>CANQVY010000027.1 GCA_947627405.1 uncultured Bacilli bacterium
TGCCATAAGAATTAAAAATTTCTGTGTGATTTACTTGATCGTGCCTTTTGTTGTATTGCATTCCTTTCTCTTGATTGATGAGACCTCCTATCATAGGAATTCGAATTTGTCCTCCCAAGGTATGCCCACTTAAAATTAAGTCTGGATTATATTCTAAAATAGAAGAAACATTATTGGATTCATGGGTCATACTAAGGATGTATTTATCTTTTTCTTTAAAATTAAAGGCTTCGCTGGTATGATTATCATTTGCAATATTACTTCCTATACCATTGATTATAATGTAAGAATTATCTTCGACATAAACTTTTTCAAAGGTATTGTTTAAAATTATAAAGCCACTATTTTTCATAAGAATATTATATTGTTTATTGCTATAATCTTCATTTCCAATACAAGCATATTTCGCTATTGTAGCATCTATTTTACTCAATTGATTTGTAATTTCTTTCATCGTATCATTATCTACTTGATAATTAGCGAAAATTAAATCCCCTGTAAAAAGAACAAGATCTGGTTTCAATTCATTTATTTTTTGAACAAGCATTTTTAAATAATTTAAATCAACGGTAGTACCATAATGAATATCTGAAAAATGAATGATTTTTTTCCCATGAAAAGCATCCGGAAGTTTGGCGGAAGAAATTTTATATTCATTAATCATTAAACCACTAGTTTCTGTATATCGACAATAGATAACAATTAAAACCAAAATTAATATAAGAATACAGAAAAGGCGTACAAAAATATTTCCTTTTGTTTTTATCTTTTCATTTATGATTTCTTGTTGTTTCTTTTTATTCTTTTCACTTCTCGTTACACTTGCCATAGTATCACCATAAAAATTATAGCATAAAAAAAGATCTTATTAAAGACCTAAAGAAAGAATGGAGATTAAAGTTAAAACCAAATTATGAATAAAATGCATCAAACAAGATGTGAAAAAATTATCGGATTTATAATACATGTAAGCAAAAGAAATACCTAAAGCAGAATATGGAATAAAATAAATAAATTCAGCTATTGTATTGGCTTGACCGACAACATGCATCATTCCAAAAGCAATACCAGATATTAAAATGAATAAAAGGGGATTTTTAATCATATCTTTCCATGTTTTTCTAAAAACGATTTCCTCGATAAAGGGACCTAAAATGCTTGTTGAAATTAAAGCAATAATAGGGAAATTTTTAATATACATTTGAACGGCATTTTCATTATTTGAAGAACTTCCTGGAAAAAGCTTTATAATGATAAGATTTGAAATTACCATAAAGAAAAGTCCAATAATCCAGTATTTAAATCCAATATCCATAATTTTATTTGGCCTTTTTTTAAAATCTTTTAAATCATGAAGTAAATCTTTTTTATATATACATATATATAGAATTAATAAAATGATATAACTAAATATACTCAATAACAAGTGATCTTTATAGGTTAAGTGGTTTATATCTAATTTGAACAATACAATAGGAAGAATTGTAAAACCAGAACTCAATAAAAAGAGTAGAATAGAAATAATTCCTTTGATATAGTTTTTATATTTTATTAAATAAGTTTTCATAGCATCACTCCTATCTAAATCATATCACATATATTATATTTTAAAAAAAAAATTAGTAAAAAAACTAGGATTTTGTAAAAAAAGTGACAATAAATATAATAGGAAGTGATAATATTAAAAAATATGTATTTGTAAAGCAACAAGGTTATAAAGATTGTGCATGTGCATGTTTGCTTATGATTATCAAATATTATAATGGATCTGTTTCTTTAGAGTATTTAAGAGAAATAACTAGGACAACAAAACAAGGGACAAACCTTTATAATTTAGTGGAGGCTGCGAATCAGATGGGCTTTAGAGCCTATGGTCTAAAAGGAAATATTGAAAGCTTACAATCTTCATTCTTACCAGTGATTGCTCATGGCATCGTTGAACAGCAATATAAACATTTCATAGTTATCTATCAGATTGACAAGAAGAAAAAACGTTTGGTGATTGCTGATCCAGCCGATCAGATAAAAACAATTTCATTTGACGATTTTAAAAAATTTTCAACAGGATATTATTGTATATTAGAAATAATAAAACCGTTACCCAAATTAAATGAAACAAAAACTTTTTCTCACTTTATTCTTAATAATATATTCAAAAATAAAAAATTATTGCTTACAAGTTTTCTATTTTCTTTCCTATTTTTTCTTTTACAGATTGTATCTTGTTATTATATCCAATGCATTATAGATTATGTAATTCCTTATAAGTCCCTATATAATTTAGTATGTATTAGTCTTTGGTTTTTATCTTTTGCCCTTCTAAAAAATATTTTTTGTTATATTAAAAATAAAATAGCGATCGTCCTTAGTATGAAATTAGATGAATCGTTAACCGTTTCTACTTTTAATCATATTTTATCACTTCCTTATTTTTATTATAAAAATCATCCAAGTGGAGAAATTTTATCGAGAATAAAAGATATTAAAGAAATCAGTGATATGCTTAGTAAAAGCATAGTCGATATTTTAATTTCTAGTATATTGATTATCAGTACTTTTTTTCTTCTTTTGTTTTTGGATAAAATATTTGTAACAATTGCTCTTGTTATCGTATTGCTTTACTTATTTATTTTTTTTCTATTAAATATGTTGATTCATGTTTTAAATAAAAATCTTCATAAAGAAGCAGGTCGATTAAATCATATGTTAATTGAATTTTTTCAACTTTTAGAAACCATTAAAAATTTAAATATTGGAAAAATTATAAAAATAAGATTTCATTTGTATTATAAAAAATTTCTTATGAATAAAACTCGTTTATGGAATCAATACAATCAATTGGAGTTGTTTACGGAAATATTAAATACAACAAGTACAATTTTATTTCTATTTACTATGGCATTTTTAATTCTTCATACAGAATATAGCATTGGCCTTATTTTTACATATCAACAAGTATTTTGTTACTTTAACGAGGCCTTTAAGAGCTTGATAGAGGCTTCTTTAGAAGTAAAAAATAGTAAATTGAGTTTTGATCGTTTAAAAGAATTGTATGCTATAAAACAAGAAAAAAATAAAAAACATTCTGTAAAAAGTATTTCAATAAAAGGCAACATTACAATTAAAAATTTGGATTTTGCTTATGGAAAAAATAAAATTTTTCAGGCATTAAATCTAACAATTAAAAAAGGGGAAAAAGTGATTTTATATGGGCCCAGTGGTGTTGGAAAATCAACTTTAATTAAGATGATTCTACGTTTTATTGATGTAGATAAAAAGAAGATATTTATCGATGGAATGGATATAAGTGATCTGGATATATCGTTATTAAGAGAAAATATTTGTTATTTATCTCAAAATGAAATTTTAATTACGGATTCAATTTACAACAATGTAACCTTATATCGAAATATCGACTATGAGGATTTTTTAAAAGTATGTAAAATTACTTTATTGGATGAAATGTTGGAAAAAAATCTTATGAATTATGATAGTTTATTAGAAGAAAATGGGTTTAATTTAAGTGGAGGAGAAAGACAACGTATTTTATTAGCAAGAACGATTTTAAAAAACGCAAATATTTATATTTTTGATGAAAGTTTAAGTGAAATTGATATAGCTAGCGAAAGAAAAATATTGAAAAAGCTCTTTTACCTATATAGAGATAAAACCATCATAGTCATCTCTCATCGTTTTGATAATCGTGCTTTATTTGATCGAAAGATCAAATTGGAAAAAGGATGTATTTATGAATGATTTTATAGATATAAAAGATTATACCCAACTATATATGAATAAGAAAAGTTTTCCTTCTTTTTATGGAATTATTTTCCTTATGATCGTAATCATAAGTTTAGGATTTTTAAAAATAGATAGGTATTATGAATTAGAAGGTTATGTTTTGGAGGATTTAGTTGTTGTAAATGTTGATTTAGATCAATTAAGCAAACTCAATCAAAACAACATTTTATATATTGAAAATAGAAAATATGAATATAGCATATATGATTATGAAGAAGAAATTATGGAGTACAATATGCATTTTTATAAAAGAGTAAGAATACAAATCAATTTGGATGAAAAATGGAATTATGATTATAACATAATTAAAATCAAATTCCAAATCGACAAGAAAACCATTTTTGGGTTAGCATTTGAAAAAATGAAAGGAGAATTATGAAATTAGTAACTGAAGAAGAAATGAAACAAATTCATGGAGGAATAAATATCTTTGTAATTACAGCCATAACGACAGCTGTGATTTTTGTATCAGGAATCATAACAGGCATAGTAAATCCGACGAGGTGTAATAATTGATGGAACGAGTAAAAGAGGAAGAACTTAAAAATATAAGTGGAGGAGGAATAACATTCAACGCAACTTATTTGAATGCAATCTATAAAATTTCTTCTTTATTATTCGATATTGGAAGAGAACTTGGATCTTCAATTCGACGAATTTCATCGAATCAAGTATGCTCTTTAAAATAATAAAAAAATGTAAGATATTTTTCTTACCACTTATCTGTTGGTTTTTAGGCTATATAATTAGCTTTATATATAATTTAGGAACGTATATAGGCATTTTTTTAAGATATTTATTTCACAGAATAGTAAGCTAAAGGCTTACTATTTACTTTTTAAAATGGAAATGATACAATGAATTGGGAAGTGGTGAAAGTGGAATTTAGAAAGTTATCAATAGAAGAATTAAAAGCAATTGATTGCTTTTCCTTGTTCCATATTGATGAAAATTCGAGTGATGAAGAAGTAAGAAAAGCTCATAGAAAATTATCGGTTTTGTATCATCCAGATATACACAACAATGAAGAGGAAGCTTTACAAATGACGCAGCTTATTAATGCCAAGTATAGTCTTATTAAAAATGCGGATTTAAGAAAAGACTATAAGCGTAATAGGTATGCTAGGGATAAATTGCAATATGAACAATATAAAAGACAAACACAATCCAACGCAGCAAGGGATACTTCTCATCAAGAAACTTCAAATGAATCAGACCATTTTACGCGTCCGATGCATCAAGAACAACCCAATACAACCAATTCAAACGAAATAGTAGTATCTTCCCAAGAAGATCAGGAAGAAAGCGAGTTTCAAGAATGGTTAAATCACCTAGATCCTAGCTATCGAAAATTATATTTATCTTATTATAACGATTTGATGCAATTGGAAGTCGACCCATCTGTGAAAAGGGGAATGTCTGAGAAAAGGACAAAACAAATTGTGAGGGAATTAGCACGTAAATATACAGATGATTTTTTAAAAAGCGGAGTAAATCACGAAAGAGCAAGAAATAAGTAAGAAAAAAGCAGAAAATAGGTTGAAATTCCTAAAATTTTAGATTATAATAACTAAATGTGAGAGAAAATTGTAAATAAAATACAAAATTTGTTGAAAAATTGCGTATGGAGTGATACAATTCTTATAGAAAAAAAGCGAAGGGAGGGATTATCTTGGGAACAACAGCAGTCGTTAAAAATGGTAACGTTGATGCAGCTTTAAAAATACTAAGACAAAAAAACGCAAAAGATGGTTCATCAAAAAAAATTCGCGATAGACAAGAAGGTTACTTAAAAAAAGGAGTAAGAAGAAGAATCGAAAAGGAAACAAATACAAAAAATTGTAGGAAGAGAAATCGTAATAAAGATAGAAATAAAGATAAATAATTCTGTACATTGTGCAGGATTTTTTTTATAATATTTATGAAAGGGTGATACAATGAATTTGTTAGAAAAATTGAATACAGATATGATTCAAGCCATGAAGGAAAAGAATAAAGATCGATTAACGGTTCTTCGTATGGTAAAAGGAGCCATGCAACTTGAAAAAATTAATCAAAGAGAAGAAATGACTGAAGAAATGTTAATTGATTGTGTAAATAAACAGATTAAATTAAGAAAAGATTCGCTATTTGAATTTGAAAAAGCAAATCGCGAGGATCTAATTACAAAAACACAAGCTGAAATTGAAATTTTAAAAGATTATTTGCCAAAACAATTAACAGAAGAAGAAATCGATCAGATCATTGAAAATGCATTTATGAAAATCCATCCAACATCTACTAAGGATATGGGTATAATTATGAAAACAGTAACTCCATTATTAAAAGGAAAAGCGGACATGAAAGAAGTAAGCACAAAAATCAAAGAAAAATTAAGCAACTTATAAGACTAGAAATAGTCTTTTTTTCATATACTTTTTTAGGTGATTATATGTTTTCTAGTATAAAGAATTTTATCAATGATCAAAATTTTAGTATACATATTTATGAAGATTGTATTAATATTAACAATTATCAAGAGATTATAACACTAGAAGAAAATCGTATTTCCATTTCTTCTTCTTATAAAATAGTTTCCATAAAGGGAAATCATTTAACAATTAATAAATTATTGGATAATGAAATATTGATTACAGGAGAATTCAAAGAGGTAAGTTTCCATGCATTATAGTTATTATCGAGTAAAGATTGTTGGTAAAAATCCGCAAGCCTTTGTAAAAAGAATCATAAAATTACCAATTTATTTATTACATATTACTTATTTAAATCAAGAAGTATACATAGATATTGATTATGAAAATTTTAAACGATTACAAGAATTAAAGACCTCCTATGAATTTAAAATTATCAAGAGATATGGAATTAGTAATTTTCTATTTTTAATAAAGAAATATTGGTTATATTACATAACTCTACTTTTTTCTTTAGGATTGATCTTCCTATTATCAAATATAATTTTTGAAGTAGAAGTTATTAATAATAGTGATACCATTAAAAATCTAGTGTATGAAGAATTAAAAAAATATAAGGTTTCCAAGTTCAAATTTGTGATTTCCTTTGATAAACAAGAGCAAATCGCTAAACAAATTGCTTATGAGAATAAAGAGCAAATCGAATGGATGGAACTAAAAAGGGAAGGAACAAAATATATAGTAAATGTGGAACAAAGAAAAAAAGAGAAGATTGAAAAACCAAAAGCAAATCGAAATATTGTAGCTAAAAAAACAGGAATCTTGTTAAAAATTGATGCAAAAACTGGAGAAGTTGTAAAAAAGATTAATGATTATGTAAAAAAAGGAGATATAGTCATTAGTGGTATGATTAAAAATAAAAATACTGTAAAAAAATTAGTAAGTGCCGATGGGAAGATTTATGCTGAAGTGTGGTATACAGTAAATGTCAGTATGCCTTTAAAATACAAAGAGGAATATTCCACAGGAAGAGAAAAAACAATTGTTAAATTTACATTTTTAAATAAGAACATAGGCTTTTTTAATTCCTATAAAGAATATAAAGATCAGGATCAATATGTAATTGCTTCGAAATTGTTGCCTTTGTCCATTGCTATAACAAAAAGAGAAGAATTAAGAATAACAGCTTATGATTTTACAAAAGATGAGGCTGTAAAACAAGCATTAATAAAGGCAGATGAGAAAATAAAGAAAAAATTAAAGGAAGGGGAATATATAATTTCGAAAAAGGTTTTGAAAAATAGTAAAAATCATAGTACAATAAATATAGAAGTATTTTATAAAGTATGTGAAGATATAACCGATTATAAAAATATTAAAGAGGATATAAATAAAATTAACGAAAAACTAGAAAAAGAGGTGTCCTAATGTTTGATCCTTTACACAACACAATTCAGGGCGTTATGCAGTCTACATGGCCGATGTTATTTATTTCAGTAGTCATTATGGTTTCTCTTAGAGTAACATACTTAATTAAGAATAATGAACCCATTGTATTTTATAAAGAAATACTTATGCTGTTTTTTATGGTATATATCTTGTGTTTGTTCCAAGTTGTAACTTTTCAAGATGTAAGTGATTTTTCTCATAATAATTTTATTCCTTTTAAAGAAATTACTCGGTATGCGTTTGGAAGCCATTTATTCTTTAAAAATGTTTGTGGAAATATCTTGTTGTTTATTCCCTTTGGATTACTCATTAGCATTTACTTAAAACCAAGAAATATGACAATTCCCTTTGCGCTTACTTTTCTTTCCAGTTTGGCTATTGAATTTACTCAAATGATTATAGGAAGAAGTTTTGATGTGGATGACATTTTGTTAAATTGTATTGGCGGAATGATTGGATATTTTATTTATAAAATGTTAGATAAGATAGGAGATGCCATTCCGAGTTTGTTTAAAGCAAAATGGTTTTTGGATATTTTAACTGTAGTTTTTTTAGTTGGACTTGTCGTTTATTTATTTTTTATTTAAGGAGTTTTTATGGAAATAGAAGTATTTAATCAATATAAAGAAGAAAATAAGTATCAAGATTTAATTAAACAGATTGTGGAGTTTGTGTTAAAAAAAGAAAAGGTGGACAACCCTATTTTAAATATTATATTTGTAGATAATCAAACCATTCACAAAATGAATAGGGAATATAGAAACATGGATAGGGAAACAGATGTAATTTCCTTTGCGCTGGAAGATGATAAAAGTGTATGCAATGCTTCCAATTATCGAATTTTAGGCGATATTTATATTTCTATTGATCAAGCAAAAAAGCAAGCAAAAGCTTATCATCATAGTTTAAAAAGAGAATTAAGTTTTTTAGCGGTTCATGGGGTGTATCATCTGTTAGGCTATGATCATAGAAATCCTGAGGAAGAAAAAATTATGTTTAAAAAACAGGAGGAGGCATTGAATGCGTTTGGAATCACAAAAGAAGAAATATAATCATAAAAAAGAATTTGGAATAAAAAAACAATTCATGAATTTTAAATACTGCTTTGCGGGAATAAAGTATGCTTTAAAGAATGAACAAAGTATGATTACTCATTTTTTGATTGCAATGGTTACGATTCTTTTAGGATTTATCGTAAAACTTGCAATATGGGAATGGTATGTTGTCATCCTTTTAATAGTTTTAGTCATTGCTATAGAATTTATCAATACAGCAATAGAAGCCGTTTGTGATATGGTAATGCCTGATATTCATCCTCTAGTAAAAATCGCAAAAGATACTTCTTCCGCAGCTGTTTTTGTTGTTTCCTTAGGCGCTTTTATTATAGGGTTAATGATTTATGTACCTAAAATGCTTTCTTTTTTTTAAAAAGGAAAAATTTAAAAGGATGGTGGTGAAAAAATGAAATGTGGATTTGTTAGTTTGGTAGGAAGACCCAATGTAGGAAAATCAACGTTATTAAATCAAATATTAAAAAGAAAAGTGGCTATTACCTCTTCAAAAGCTCAAACAACAAGAAATATCATACAAGGTATTTATACCGATCAAGATTGTCAAATTATTTTTATTGATACACCAGGAATTCATAAACCAAAAAATAAATTAGGAAATATGTTAAATAAAAAAGCCTATGTTATGACACAAGAAGTGGATTTAATTCTTTTTTTAGTTGATGTAGAAAAAGGCATTGGGAAAGGAGATCAATATATATTAAACAATTTAAAAGAAGAAAAAAAGAAGGTTATTCTTGTATTAAATAAAGTAGATAGAATTCCCAAAGAAAAAATCTTACAAACGATCGATGAAGTAAAAGATCTTTATGATTTTAAAGAAATTGTCCCTTTGTCTGCATTAAAAGGAGAGAATGTAGAATCTTTAAAAAAAGCCATACTTCCTTATCTAAATGAATCTGAAAAGTATTATAATGAAGAAAACGTAACTTTTGTATCCAAGGAATTTATGCTTGCAGAACTTTTAAGAGAAAAAGTATTGCGTTTTACACAAGAAGAAGTGCCTCATGCGGTTACTTGTTTAATCGAAAAAATGGAAGAAACGGAGAATATAGTAAATATAAGTGCAGTTATTATTGTAGATCGTGATTCGTTAAAAAAGATTATTATTGGAAAAGGTGGATCAATGCTTAAAAATATTGGAACAAAGGCAAGAATGGATATGGAAATTTTCTTAGGGAAAAAAGTGTTTTTAGAAACTTATGTAAAAACAATTAAAAATTGGAGAGAAAGAGAAAAATATTTAATTGAATTTGGTTTTAAAGATTTTGAATAAAAAATAAGTGATATTACCAATATATATATAGGTGATATTATGGAAGATTTATTATGGAAATTATTTAAAGAAACGGGAGATGTTAAATATTTTCTTTTTAGACAAAAACTCAAAGAAAAGAAGTGAACTTGATGAAAATAGAAAAAGTAGAAGGAATTGTCGTTAGTGAAACGAATTATAGTGAATCGAGTAAAATTCTAAATGTATATACTAAAGAACATGGTATACTTGGTGTGATTGCTAAGGGAAGTCGAAGTTTAAAAAGTAAACTACGCGCGGTAAGTACAAAACTTACTTATGGGTATTTTCATATTTATTATAAGGAAGATTCTCTTTCAACTTTAATTAGTGTAGATATGATCAATAGTCTAAAAAATGTGAAAAG
Source organism: uncultured Bacilli bacterium (assembly GCA_947627405.1). Lineage (GTDB taxonomy): Bacteria > Bacillota_I > Bacilli_A > RF39 > UBA660 > CALVUP01. The sequence continues at coordinate 10,393 of CANQVY010000027.1, forward strand.
TAATATTAAAAAAATTAGTTTTGTATCTTATATTATTGATCTAACCGTACAAGTAAGTAAACAAAGCGAAGACAATCTATTTGATTGGTTGAGGGCTAGCATTATAAAAATTGAAGAAGGTCTAGATCCTTTAATCATCACCAATATTTTGGAAATAAAATTATTACAAGTACTTGGTGTTATGCCGTCTATTGATTGCTGTAGTTTATGTGGCAATCAACAAGATATTGTTACCGTGAGTGTGGAAAACGGAGGATACATTTGTAAAAATTGTGTTACATCAGAAGACAAAATTTATGATGAAAAGGTAATAAAACTCCTTCGAATGTACTATTATGTAGATATAGATAAAATTTCAAAATTAGAAGTAAAAGACAATTTAAAAAACGAAATTAATGAATTTTTAGATTTGTATTATGAGCAATATACTGGTTTGTATTTAAAAAGTAAAAGTTTTTTAAATAAAATTAATGGGTATGACAGCATTGCTACAAATTAAATGTATAGAAGCAAGAAATAGTGTCTTGAATAAAAAGTATGATTTTTATCATACTTTTTTTTAATTTTGTTAAGGAAAAAAGAAAAAAAGGATTTAAAATATAATGAGAAGGGACAATACTTCGAAATAGCTTTAAAACAAAAAAAGAAGGAGTTCAAGATTACATAAAAGATCCAATAAGGATAAGAAAAAAATGATCATTGTTTTATTATAAAATATTGTTTAATTCCTAAAATCTATAAAACAACGTATATTTTAATAAAAAATGAAAGGAATTTATTTAAAAAAAGATAATAATATATATAGAAACAGATGTAAAGTAAATTTTCAGAAATGTACGATCATATTGACAGAAATTCAAATTATTAGTATAAATAAAAAAAGAGGACGTGATTGAATGAGCAAAAATTTAGTAATTGTGGAATCTCCTAGTAAAAGTCATACCATAGAAAAATATTTAGGAGCAAATTATAAAGTTGTATCTTCAAAGGGACATATTCGTGATCTTGCTACAAGTGGTAAATATGGATTAGGAGTGGATATAGATCATGATTTTAAACCAGATTACATTCCAATAAGTGGGAAGAAAAAAGTGATAGGTGAATTGAAAAAAGAAGTAAAGGATGCAGATATGATTTATTTAGCAACCGACCCTGATCGAGAAGGGGAAGCTATATCTTGGCATTTAAAGGATGCTTTAAAAATTAAAGACAATCAATACAAAAGAGTTTTATTTCATGAAATTACCAAAGATGCGGTACTAAATGCTCTTAAAAATCCCAAAGATATTGATTATGATTTAGTAAAAAGCCAAGAGGCAAGAAGAATATTGGATCGTATTATTGGTTTTCGTTTATCCAAATTAATGCAAGCCAAGACAGGCGGTAAAAGTGCCGGAAGAGTTCAAAGTGTTGCTTTAAAGTTGATTGTAGATAAAGAAAGGGAAATAGAAAACTTTATAAGCGAGGAATATTGGACGATTAAAGCTTTATTTGATGGTTTTGATTCTACATTATATAAATACAAAGATCAGGATATAGATCTGCATACAAAAGAAGAAGTAGAAGAAGTAATCAAGACTTTAGATAAAAAATTTGTAGTAGAAGATATTCTTTCGAAAGAGAAAAACAAAAAAAGTAGACCAGCATTCATTACTTCAACGTTGCAGCAAGAAGCTTCTACAAAATTAGGTTTTAATGCAAAAAAAACGATGTCAATTGCTCAAAAATTATATGAAGGAATTGATTTAGGAAATGATACAGTCGGCTTAATCACATATATGAGAACGGATTCTATTCGATTA
>CANQVY010000028.1 GCA_947627405.1 uncultured Bacilli bacterium
ACTTTCTCCAAACGAAACAAGAGGTTCTATTATTTCAGTATTTAAACAAAAAATTAAATTATTTGCCTCTCGTGAAAATTTATCAGAAATGTTATCTTATAGTGATTTTACACTAGAAGAAATTGGGGAAAAGAAAACAGCGGTGTTTATTATTATTCAAGATGAAAAGAAAACTTTGCACCCATTAGCCACTATTTTTATTAAACAATGCTATGAAACCTTAATTGATGTAGCTCAAAAGCATGGTGGTGAATTGCCTATTCGAACAAATTTTTTGCTTGATGAGTTTGCAAACATGCCACCGTTAAAAGATGTGACGACAATGATCACAGCAGCACGTTCTAGACAAATTCGTTTTACGATGATTATTCAAAACTTTGCACAATTAAATCAAGTTTATGGAAAAGAAAATGCTGAAACAATCAAAGGAAACTGTGGTAATATTATTTATTTGATATCGACAGAGCTTGCAGCTTTAGAAGAAATAAGTAAATTATGTGGGGAAGAAAAGAGTAAAAAGGATGATAAAACGGCATCTACTCCACTAGTTACAGTTAGTGATTTGCAACGTATGAAACAATTTGATCAGATTGTACTTCGTATGCGTTCACAACCTTTTAAAACCCATTTTGTTCCTGATTTTCAAATTGATTGGGGTAAAAAATATGGTTCAATGGAATATCCAGTTCGAGAAAAAAGAAGCGTGGAAGTATTTGATATAAGAGATTTTGTCAAAGAAAGAAAAAAGCAAAAATTATTTGAAATGATGAACTCAAGTGATGATAAACCATCTGCAATACCAGGTTCAACTTCTACCCCAAATCCATTTCAACAAGCGATAGGAAACGATCCCTTTAGAAGATCACCACTTATGGATATGCAAAAGAATAAACCAACGGATGATGATTTTGATGTAGATGCCTTAGTTAAGAAAATTGATGCAAAAATTGCACAATTAGAGGCTGAAGAAAAAGCGCAAAAAGAAAAAAACAAACCAATTTCTTCAATGAATGAAAAACCAACATTATTAAATTCTACTTTTGAAAATTCAAAACCAGATTTTGTAAATAAACCTTCATTTGAGACAAGTTCTGAAGAAAAACCAACGATTTTAGGATCAACATTTAATAATGTGAGAGCAAAGCAAGAAGAAAATCCAAGTGTTTTCTCAGATCCAATAAAACCAAATGAAAAACCAACATTATTAAATTCTACTTTTGAAAATTCAAAACCAGATTTTGTAAATAAACCTTCATTTAACACAAGTTCTGAAGAAAAACCAACGATTCTAGGATCAACATTTAATAATGCAGAAAATAAAAAAGATTCTCTTGATATCGATCATTTACTAAATAAAATAAATCATAACTTAACACAAATGAATAAAGAAGAAGATCAAAAACAATCAACATCTGTTGTAAAACCATCTTCAATCTATGAAGGAAAAGTAGAGCCAACAGACATCCGAGTAGATTATTCATCTCGTGATGAAGATAGTAAAAATACTTTCAAAGAAGTAACAACGCCTGAAAAAATAGAAATGAATAAAAAAGAGGATAATCATTTATTAGATGAAGTGAATACAATTCTTCATCAGCAAAAAAAACAATCCAATTTTTCAGATGTTATTATTGAGCCAAAAGTATTTGAAAATGAAACACAAGATCAAAGGGATGTACAATTAGATTCTACGATTGAAGAAAAACAACCAGAACAAGATCATAATTTAAAAGAAAATGTATATAATAAAGAAACAAATTCTCCACTCCAAGACAATATAAAGAAGGAAGAAAATAAAAATGGAGTAGTAATTAACAACGATATTATTATAGAAAAAGATTCTACAGAGAATGATGATAATTTCTTTGATGACTTTTTTGATGATGACGATGATTGGAGTTAATAAAGATGAAAGTTTTATTATATGCTGAATCTCAAAAGATTATTGGTAAGAGTGGACTTGGTAAAGCAATAAAACATCAGCAAAAAGCTTTAGAAAGATGTAAAATTGAATATACATTAAATCCTAAGGATGAATATGATATTGTACATATAAATACCTATGGTCCTAGATCTTATTCTTTGGCAAAAAAAGCAAAAAGAGAAGGAAAAGTAGTGGTTTATCATGCTCATTCTACAGAAGAAGATTTTAGAAATAGCTTTATTTTTTCAAATCAAATTGCCCCTTATTTTAAAAAATGGATTATAAAATGTTATAGTTTAGGGGATATTATTATTACTCCAACATCATATGCTAAAAATATATTAAAATCCTATGGAATGAAGCAGCCTATAGAAGCTATCTCCAATGGAATTGATTTATCTTTATTTGATAGTAAAAAAACAAATGTGTTTCGAAAAACTTTTCATTATCAAAAAAACGATAAAGTCATTTTAGGAATTGGTTTGTATTTGGAGAGAAAGGGAATTTTAGATTTTGTAGAATTAGCAAAAAGAATGCCAGAATATAAATTTATATGGTTCGGTTATTCTCCACTAAATCTATCTCCAAAAAAAATTAAAGAAGCTGTAAATACAAAGTTAGCAAATTTATTATTTGCGGGATATCAAGAACCGGATATGGTAAAAGCAGCATTATCGGAATGTGATTTATATATTTTTCCAACATGGGAAGAAACGGAAGGAATTCCAATTGTCGAAGCTTGTGCCATGAAATGCAATGCATTAATTCGAGATATACCTGTATTTGATCAATGGTTAATTGACGGAAAAAATGTATATAAAGCGAAAAATCTTGATGAATTTGAACAAAAAATTAAAAAAATATTAAAAAAACAACTTCCATCATTAACCGAAGAAGCTTATGCTATAGCGAAAGAAAGAGATCTAAAGCAAATAGGAAAAAAATTAAAAAGAGTATATGAAAAAGCTTTAAAACAGAAAGTAAATTCATAAATATTCTTTTTTTTGTATAATTTTTGTTTATTCTTCCAAATTATTAATAAAGGAGGAATATATATGAAAAAAATAGCTGTATTTTTAATGGGCTTATTTCTATTCACTGGATGTACATCTTTAATGAATACACCTACGGATAAAGTCGAAGAATATTTAGACAAATATAAAACGGCAGATAAAGATGTGTTAGATCAATTAGAAGATGTAGTGGATGAAGTTGGAACAATGAATGATGATAATAAAGCAAAATATAAGGAGTTAATGAAAAAACAATATGAAAATTTGTCTTATAAAATAAAAGATGAAACCATTGATGGAGATAAAGCCACCGTTGAAACAGAAATAGAAGTATATGATTATAAAACATCAACAGATGAATCTGATCGTTATTTAAGCGAGCATAATGATGAATTCATGGGTGAAGATAATAATATTGATAATGATAAATTCATGACTTATAAATTAGATGCACTTGATAAAGTTACAGATAAGGCAACATATACAATTCATTTTACATTAACAAAAGATGCGGATGGAAATTGGAAATTAGATGATATTTCTGATACAGATCGATTAAAATTACATGGATTATATTCTTAAGAAACTGTAATAGTTTCTTTTTTTGTGAATATAGTTAAATGAAAGAAGGGATATTATGAAACAAATTATACCTTTTAATAAAGACATTGCATTTAAGACAATGATTGGAGAAATTCAATCCATATCTTTAGAACATACTTTACAAATCAAAGAGGACAACAATATTAAAGGGGACTTTATCGTAAGTGGTAGTTATAAAATGACAGAAGCTTCAACAATCGCAGAAGAATTTTCTTATAAAATACCAGTAGATATTTATATTGATGAGGAATATAACCTAGATCATGCCACTGTGGATATTGATGATTTTAATTATAGTATAGTAAACGATGATACTTTATCTGTAAAAATAGATGTACTTTTAGACAAAATGGAATTAGTAAAACAAAATAAAGAAGTAAGTACGGAAGAAGAATTGATTCAAGCTCAGGTTGATAAAGAATATTTGAAATTAAATCAAGAGATAAAAACAGAAGATGAAGATCAAAGGAAAGAAACAGAGGCTGTTATAGAAGAGATAGATTCATCACAAAAAGCAGAAGAAATCCATCGAAATTTAGAGGAAGAAGAACAATCTTTTTTAACAACATCCGAAAAAGATACAGTTTTTGATGATATTCAAATACCAGTAGAAACAAAAAACACGGAGGTAAAAGAAAAAGTAGAATCTTTATTTAATAAATTTAGTGACGAAGAAGATAGTTATTCCACATATAAAGTATACATTGTAAGAGAAAACGATACTTTAGAATCAATCATAGAAAAATACAATATATCGATCGATGAACTTAGAGAATATAATAACATTGATGATTTAAAACGTAATGACAAGTTGATTATACCATCGCATAATGAAGAAGTTTAAAAATTTAATTGAAAACATAGATAAAATTACACAACAAAAAAATATAACCATTATCGAAGCAAATCATAGGAAATACATAGTTAAAGAAAATAAAAATAAAATGATCTATGATTATTTAAGCAGTAGAGGATTTATTAATTATTTAGAACCAATCAAAAGAAATGATGATTATGATGTATATGAATATATAAATGAAATAGATATTCCTAAAGAACAAAGAGCATTAGATATTATTCGTTTGATGTCTTTATTGCATAAAAAAACAACTTATTATAAAGAAATTAATTTAGATGAAATTAAAGAAATCTATGAAGACATTACGAATCAAGTGATGTATCTATATGAATATTATAATAATTTACAACAAACCTTAGAACAAGAAGAATTTTTTTCTCCAAGTTCTTATATGCTACTAAGAGAAATATCCTTTATTTATAGTAGTTTAAACTATTGTAAAAATAGCATAGATCATTGGTATGAGAAAATAAAACAAAAAGAAGATATCCGTATTGCTTTAGTACACTATAATTTAGACATTTCTCATATCTTAGAAGGCGAAAACAAATATTTAATCAGTTGGTCACGTGCAAAGAAAGATTTACCCATTTATGATTTTTATCATTTTTTTAATAATTGTTATGAAGATTTGGAATTTTCATTACTATATAAAGAATATACAATGAATTATCCATTAACTAAGGAAGAAGAAGAATTACTGTTTGTATTATTATCAATTCCTGAAAAAGTTATATTAGATTTAGATGAATATAACAATTGTTTAAAAATAAGAAAGTTATATACAAAGTTAAATAGAGCAAATCATATTATTTTAAATGAAAGATCGAAAAATCAAAAACAGAAACAACCATAATTGAAGTACTAAAAGAAATGCAATCGATCTACAAGGATTAATTAAACACAATATAGATTGATAGATTAAAACGATAAAAAGAATAAGAATAAAAATTAAATTTAGAAGAGAAAATCTTCTTTTTTTTCGACACATTTCACAAAAACAAAAGAATCCATGTTTATGACCCATAAACTTCACCTATAGTATTATATTAAAAGATATAAAATTTGTACTAAAATATTGAAAAATAGAAAATAATTTTGTATAATATGTATATAAATGCGTTGGATTGAGGAGTACATTTATCATATTTTTAGAGAGTTAGTGGTTGGTGCAAACTAATAATAAAGTAAATGGAAGGTAGCAATCAAGCAGAGTTTTCGAGAAATCAAAAATAGAAAATTACGTGGCTCGCGTTAAGGGTTTGAGGTTATGATTTATAATAAATTAAGGTGGTACCACGAAAGATTCGTCCTTAAGCGAATCTTTTTTATTTTGTTTAGAAAGGATAAGTGATAAAATGTTAGATAAAAAATATAATGCACAAGAAAAAGAAAAGAAATGGTTAGAATATTGGAAAGAAAATAAAATATATGAATTTAAGCCAGATAAACGAGAAATATTTTCTATTGATACTCCTCCACCAACAGTAAATGGCAAAATACATATAGGTCATATTTTCTCATATTCTCAAACAGAAATGATTGCTAGATATAAGAGATTACGAGGATATAATATATTTTATCCATTTGGTTTTGATGATAATGGACTTCCAAGTGAAAGATTGGTTGAAAAAGAACAAGGTAAAAAAGCTCATGAAATAGGTAGAGAAGAGTTTTCTAAGTTATGTTATGAAACAACGGATAAATATGAAGAAGAATTTCAAACTTTATTTAGCAAAATGGGTGTAAGTACAGATTGGGATATACATTATAAAACTGTCAGTCCATCAACCATAAAAATAAGTCAATTGTCTTTTCTAGATTTAATTGAAAAAGGACATTGTTATCATAAAGAAAGCCCTGCTTTATGGTGTAATGAATGTTTAACATCTATTGCGCAAGCAGAACTTGAAACTAAAACGATTAAGACTACATTTAATTATATCAATTTTAAAACAGTAGAAGATGGGGAAGAATTTACAATTGCAACAACAAGACCAGAATTGCTTCCTGCAATCGTTTGTGTATTTGTAAATCCAAATGATAAAGAACATAAACATTTAATTGGAAAGACAGCACATATTCCAGTAATTAATGTTGATGTTCCAATAATGGCAGATGAGAAGGTTGCTATTGATAAAGGTACAGGTGTTGTTATGTGTTGTACTTTTGGAGATCAAACAGATATTGAATGGTGGAAAAAATATAACTTACCTTTAAAATATATTTTTACAGATGATGGAAGAATTACTCCCGAAGTTCCAAACTATGGTGGAATGAAAATCAAAGAAGCTAGAAAACAAATTATTGAAGATTTACAAAATGGTGGATATGTCGTTAAAATTGAAGAATTAGAACACGAAGTTCAAACACATGAAAGATGTGGTAAGGAAGTAGAATACTCTGTTATGAAACAATGGTTTATAGATATTATGAATCATAAAGAGGATTTCCTAAAAATTGGTAACGAAATCAAGTGGCATCCAGAACACATGTATACTCGATATGAGGAATGGGTAAATAATATTGCTTGGGATTGGTGTATATCAAGACAAAGATATTTTGGTGTTCCATTTCCGGTTTGGTATTGTAAAAAATGTGGAGAGCCAATTTTTGCTAAAAAAGAGGATTTGCCTGTTAATCCATTAGTTGATAAACCTAACATAAGTGAGTGCCCTAAGTGTAAATGTAAAGAATTTATACCTGAAAAAGATGTTATGGATACATGGGCAACTTCTTCAGTAACTCCATTAATCAATATGAGATATGGTGAAAAAGAAAACTATGAAGATATACTAAAACCAATGAGTATTAGAACCAATGCTTCCGAAATAATAAGAACATGGGATTTCTATACGATTGTTAAAAGTTTTTATCATTTTGGTATGCGTCCATGGGATAATGTTATGATTTCAGGTTTTGCTAAAGCGGGAGACGGCAATAAAATTAGTAAATCGAAAGGCAATAGTACAGTTGAACCGCTTGATATTATTAACCAATATTCTGCTGATATTATTCGTTATTGGGCAGGATCTGGAAGACTTGGAACAGATATTAATTTTAGTGAAGAAACCCTTTTAAGAGGTAAAAAGTTAGTAAATAAAATATGGAATGTATCTAAGTTTATTGAAATGCATTTAGCGGATTATGAAGACAAAGATTTTAATGATTATGAATATATAGATAAATGGATTTTAGGATCATTCCAAGAAATGGAAAAAGGCTTTATAAAATATTTAGATGAATTTGAAGTAGGACTTGCTTTAAATACATTAGAAAAATTCTTTTGGAATTTCTGTGATAATTATATCGAAATAGTAAAACATCGATTATATCGACCAGAAGAATTTGGAGAAATTCCAAGATATTCAGGGCAAAAAACGGTTTATACAATACTTTATAAATTATTACAAGATTTTAGTATTTTCTTCCCATACATTACTGAAGAGATCTATCAAGAATTGTATCATGATAAAAAATCAATTCATTTGACAGAAATAAAACCATTTGAGTTTCATTTTGAAAAAGAATTAGAAATTGGTAATGATATTATTGAAATTATTAGTCAAGCAAGAGGAGAAAAATCCAATAACAATGTTTCATTAAAAACACCAATAAAAAATCTTGAATTATGTGTCAATCATGAATTAAAAGAAGCAATCAATCAATCTATAAAAGATTTTAAAGCAACTTTATTTATAGAAAATTTAATTATTATTGAAGAAATAAAAGATAGTTTTATCCATAAAATAGAATTAGATTTAGAATAAAAAAAGTAGCAAAAACAATTTTCTATATTAATGATTTATCTTTTTCTAAAGAACAAAAAACCGTTTTAAATTTAATTTTGATGATATAAAATTAGAATAAGAATATAATGAGTCAATTGAAATGGGAACAAAGATAAAAAGTTTAAAATAGGCAATTAATACATTTATCAAAAGTAAGAGACATTAAAAATGTTTCTTCTTTTTCTTCCAAATAGGGAAATAATTAGGGTTAAAGACTTGTAAAGATTGTAGAGTTGTGCAATAATATAAGGGATTTATATATAAGGAGGAATAATATGAATGATACCAATAATATAGATATTATAAATCAAATCAGAAGTAAAGTGGATATTGTTGATATTATTTCAGAATATCTTCCTTTAACACAACGAGGTAAAAACTTTTTTGGAATTTGTCCTTTTCATGATGATACAAATCCTTCAATGAGCGTATCAAGAGAAAAACAAATTTATAAATGTTTCTCTTGTGGTGCGAGCGGAAATGTTTTTAATTTTATTATGGATTATGAACATATTTCTTTTAAAGAAGCTTTGGTTTTGTTGTCACAAAAAACGGGTATAGATATTGGGAATATTCAAGTAAAAAAAGAGAATAATAAATATGAAGAATTTTATAATATTTATAATATAGCATTAAAATATTTTCAAAATAATATCAATACAATCCAGGGGAAACAAGCTAAAGAATATTTAGAACAAAGAAAAATAGATGAGACAATCATTAAGGATTTTTCTATAGGGCTTTCTTTATCCACTCGAGATGGTTTGTTAAAATTACTTACTAGAAAAAAATATAATAACAAATTATTAAATGACTTAGGATTAACTGTAAATAATTATGATAATTTTATTGATCGAATTATATTTCCTCTTTGGGATACAAATGGAAAAGTAGTTGGATTTAGTGGAAGGATTTATCATCAAAATAGTAAACAAAATAAATATGTAAATACTAAAGAAACACCAATCTTTAAAAAAGGACAAACTCTTTACAATTACCATAGAGCAAAAGAATTTGCTCGCCGTGAGAAAAGTATAATTATCATGGAAGGCTTTATGGATGTGATTCGAGCCTATAGTATAGGGGTTAAAAATGTAGTAGCACTTATGGGAACCGCTATGACTAAAGAACAAGTGAATTTAGTAAAACGTTTATCGAGTCATATTATTTTATGTTTTGATGGAGATGATGCCGGAAGAAAAGCAACCCTTACAAATGGAGATATGTTGGTAAAAGCAGGAATTGATAATATAAAAGTGATTGCTCTTGAGAATAATGATGATCCAGATACTTATATTTTAAATAACAGTAGTGAGAATTTTAAAGCATTGATTGAAAATGCAATCAATTATAGTGATTATAAAATAAATAGTTTGAAAAAAGGAATTAATTTCAACAGCGATATAGAAAAAAGCGAATATATCAATAAAGTAATAAAGGAAGTTTCAACAATAAAAGATGAAATCCGAGTAGAGATCGTATTAAAAAACCTTGCAAAAGAATTCAATTTGAGTTATAATACCCTAGAAAAAAGATTACTGGAAATGACACAAGAAGAAGAAAAAAGACAAGTTGTCATATATGAGACAAAAAGTTCAAAAAAGAAAAATAATAAATATGAAAAAGCTACCTATGAATATTTATATTATATGCTGATTAATGAGCAAGCAATTATTTATTATGATCAACAAAATATCTTTTTTCCAATAGAAAAAGCTAGATATTTAGCATCCGAGATCTCGTATTATTATAAGAAATATGGTATAATTACTATTGCAGATTTCTATACATATTTACAAGATAAAAAAGATTTAATGGAATTATTAAAAATTGTACTTACTTATGATGTAAAAGAAAAGGTAGAAAAAGAGGAAATAGAAGCTTTAGCTAAAGTGATAAGAGAATATAATGTGTCCCAAGAAATACAAAGATTAAAGGAAAAAATGAAAGATAAAATAGATCCTTTAGAAAAAGCAAAATTAGCGGATGAAATAAGAATGTTGAAAATAGGGAGTGTGTGATTATGGTACAAGAGATAAAAACACTAGAAGAAAGAAAACAAAAACTAATTGAACAAGGTTTAGAGCAGGGATTTATTACTTATGAGCAAATAGCCGAAGAATTAAAGGGATTAGATGTAGATAGTGAAGGATTGGATGAATTATATAATGCCTTTATGGAAAACAATATCGATGTAGTAAGTGAAAATGGGGATGACTCAACAGATGATGAAGATCCTTCCAACATGAAAGTAGAGGATTTAACTTTTACAAAAGATATAAAGATTAATGATCCTGTCCGCATGTATTTAAAGGAAATAGGTAGAATTAATTTATTAACTTCAGATGAGGAATATGAATATGCTTTGCGTGCAGAACAAGGAGATGAGTTTGCTAAGCAAATGCTTGCAGAATCCAATTTACGTTTAGTTGTAAGTATTGCAAAAAGATATGTTGGCCGTGGTATGTTATTTTTGGATTTAATTCAAGAGGGAAACATTGGATTGATGAAAGCAGTAGATAAATTTGATCCATCTAAGGGATATAAATTTTCGACTTATGCAACTTGGTGGATAAGACAAGCAATCACAAGGGCTATAGCTGATCAAGCAAGAACAATTAGAGTTCCAGTTCATATGGTAGAAACGATTAATAAATTAGCAAGAACACAAAGACAATTGACGCAAGAATTAAATAGAGAACCAACAGAAGAAGAACTTGCTAAAAAATTAGGAATTACAATTGATAAAGTAAGAGAAGTTTATAAAATATCACAGGATCCAGTATCTTTAGAAACTCCAATTGGAGAAGAAGATGATTCGCATTTAGGAGATTTTATTAAAGATGAAAGAACAATGTCTCCAGAAGAATATGCAACAGCAGAACTTTTAAAAGAAGAGTTATCAGGTGTGCTATTAACTTTAACCGATCGAGAAGAAAAAGTATTAAGACTTCGCTTTGGGCTTGATGATGGACAATGTAGAACATTAGAAGAAGTTGGACAAATTTTTGGTGTAACTAGAGAAAGAATAAGACAAATAGAAGCAAAAGCTTTAAGAAAATTAAGACATCCATCTAGAAGTAGAAAACTAAAAGATTTTTTAACAGATTAATGAAAATTAGTAAAAGATTAAAGGCAATAGCACATTATGTAGAGGATAATAGTAATGTAATCGATGTGGGATGTGATCATGCATTATTAGATATTTATTTAGTAAAAAATAAAAAAAATATACAGATTATTGCTTCGGATATAAAAGAAAATCCACTGCAAAAAGCAAAAGAAAATATAGAAAAATATCATGTAGAAGATAAAATTAAATTATCTTTAGCGGATGGTTTAGAAAAATTAGATACAAAAACAGATACAATTCTTATATCTGGAATGGGATATTTTACGATAAGAAACATTCTTAAAAAGGGAAATTTAACAAATATAAAAACACTAATAATATCGATTAATGAAAATTTTAATCTTTTAAAAAAATTAATTAAGAAAATTGGATTTTCTATTCAATATGAACAGATCATAGAAGATCATAATAAATTTTATATTATTATAAAAGCAGTAAAAGGTAGAAAAAGGTATTCCAATCAAAAAATATATAATGAAGAGTATCAAAAGTATTTAAAATATGTTTTAAATAAAAAGGAATCAATTATAAAAAAAATTCCAAAAAGAAAACGATTATTAAGATTAAAATTAAGAAAAGAAATAAAAAAAATAAATAGTCAATTAAAATAATTTTTCTTTTTCTTTGCCACTTTAGTTAAATGGCATAACAAAGCCATGGTAAGGCTTAGTCACAAGTTCGATTCTTGTAAGTGGCACCATTGACGTTTCTATTCGAACTTTTTCGAATATTGATATATAGAAATCAATCGAGAGATTGGTTTTTCTTTT
>CANQVY010000029.1 GCA_947627405.1 uncultured Bacilli bacterium
TCAGCTCCACAAAACGGGCAATTCTTTATCGTAGTGTTCTGGCTTGTCCATTCACTATCACATTTACTGCATTTCATGTTAAATTCCTCCAACATAAATACTATGCATAAACTGCTATGCAAATTATAGCTATTATTTATGAACAAATTGCATTAGAAATATTAGAAATAACGTAATATAAAAATTAATTCAATCAATTTATTTTATGTCCTATAATTTTTCTATAAAATATTCTAAATATCAGATTGTGTAATTAGAATGCATTGTATTTTACCATTGGGGAGTTGTTGCTTTTCTACATCTGAGTAATAGTACATTGTTTGTATAAACTTGTCTGATATATGCTGAGGATATTCTATTTTGGCTGGCAAACACCCTATAAATGCATAACTACCCACTTCTTTCAACGACATAGGTAAGTCTATTTTATTTAAGGATTTGCATCCTTTAAATGCAAAATTATTTATTATTTCAAGTCCATTCATAAACCGCACTTCGTTCAAATTACAACACTCAGAAAAAGCGTGGTCACCAATTGATTTTACAGAACTTGGTATTATAACACTTAATAACGATCTATCATCTTCAAATACAAAAGGCTTTATTGTTTTTAAATTGCCCCCATCTTCAAAATATACATTCTGTAAATAAAAACAATTATGGAATGCATAACTTTCAATATGTCTCACCGTATTCGGTATAAAAACTCTTATGGTAAACCTATTATCTTTAAATGCCGCACCGGAAATAGTATGTACATTATCAGGAATACATACATTTTCTTCCTTACCTTTATATTTTATTAACACGCCATTATTAATATCAAACTTATCATATTCTATCTTATATGAATTAAACTGATCTTTAAAAAATTCAAGTGTATTATTAGAATTACTATTATAGTCGGATTTTATCGATGCTGAAAAATTATTTTCACTATTTAGCTTCTCGTCTTGATTTTCACTTAGTTCAATAGTATTATTGGGTTCTAATAAATTATAAAACCACAATAAAACCTTTTCCGCCCATATCTCGTCAATAAAATAAGAATTAATTAAAATTGATTTATACTTTTTAACTGTGTTTAATCTTTTTGCACTATCCGCATTATATATTGAGGAAAATGCGCCAGATTGAACCGCAATTTTCACCAGTCTTTTTTCTTTATTCAAATTAGGTGCATAATCACCAATTATTGCAATGAGTTTATTTTCATTAAGGAAAATATCTAAACCATTTTTTTCAGATATTACTGCAAACGCATCTTCCATAGTTTCAATTTTTTTTATTATTTGTTTTTCATTTTCACAAGGAAGATTATTCCCACAAAATGGGCATATGTCAACATTAAGTTTGGTATTCCATGATGCACCACATTTTTGACACACTTGCATACAACCACCTCATACAATTTATTTCTATACCAACAATTTCTAATTGGTAATTTGAATATAAATATTATATGTTTTTGCATTTATGGAATAAATATAGGAATAATGTAACCTTTTAAATGTCTTATGTATTTCATATTCAATATCGTTTTTATCAATATTTGTATTAGCATACTTAAATGCAATTTCTCTTTTGTTTTTTAAAATCTGTTGTTCAATAAAATATGATATTTCCGATATATCTTTAACATACAACTTGTAAAAAAAATAATAATTATGAATATTCGAATTGCATATTGGATAAGAATATGTAGACCAACTATGATCTAATTTAATCAATTTATCTGTAAGATTAAAATATTCATAGCAAAAGTCTATATTATCTTTTTCCTTTATATCCCATGTAACATCAATATGATAGTTTAAATTATCTATTTGAACAATATTCCATGCATGATTATCCTCATTCCACTCTTTTGATGAAGAACCAACAACAACAAGTGCCTTGATTCTAAAATAATCGCACAGAAATTTAAACGCCAATGAAATGCTCCAACATACTGCCTTTTTTTTAAATAAACTACCAAGAATATTATATGCTTCAGGATTGTCATATGTCTTCATAATATCTGCATCATTATCATAAGATACTTTTTTTACCAGATAATCGTGAATCTTTAAAATTTTTTTAAAATCGTCTTTTTCATCTCCCATAACTTTTAATTGAAAATTTTTTAATCCATTTTTTAACATTTCATTGTATTTTTTTATTTTTTCTTCAGAATATAAATAGTTAAGTTCACAGATAACGCCACAATTCTTTGATGGATAAATTGTAAATGCACTTGGATCTAAATAAAAAAAATTAGGGAAATCATTATAAACAGCCCATAGAACAGATTGTACTTGTTCAGAATAGTATATATCTTTTAAAAAAATACTTTTTTCTTGTTTCTGAACTCCATAATAAATTTGCTCATATGCAGCTTTAAGACTTCCACTAAAAAACGAATGATAATATGTTGAAAAAGGTGGAAACATCATATAACCTTAACCCTTGCTTTCGTAATTGGAAATTGATTAAATTTAATTGCATTCAGATACATTCTCACCACTTGAGTCTTCATCTTTTGATAATAATGAGTTTCCATTTGTTTGTAATGAGTCCAAATCATTATTTTCTATTGATGCTACTGAGTTATTTTTTTGTTGTTCTTCTTCTATTTGATTTCTAAAAAAAGCAGCACAATCTGAAACAGAATCCAAATTTATGATACCAATCATCGAAGTATCGTCACCTTTTCCATTTTTTGTGATCACGGGCAAATATTCCTTTACCTCTTGAAAACCATAGTCATACCCCTTTCCAAAAACAGTTGTAATACCTCTGTACACCAATTTAAGCATTTCATCATCATCATAAGAATCATCTACGCCATCACTTGCAGCATACAACGCAACTGGTATATCTGTTCCAAACACATAATGAAACTTTGAAAGGGCATTATCCTGACAGATTGAAGTTGTTACTTCATTCTGGCATTCGTCATCAAGTGGCAGTGGCATTGTAATGGCATATTTATCATCGACCTTTACAAATATACCATCGCCAATTTGCAAACACATCCAGAAATAATCTGTCTGCACAATAGCGATCATAGTTGCACCATACGCGCTGACATATTTTCCAGATCTGTATTTTGTTTTGTACTTTTCGGACAAACTATCGAGTATTTCATCCTCAAAAGGATTATTTTTGTAATGCAGATCCACTTTTTCATGCCATGAAACAAGAATATTTTCTACAAGATCTCTGACTATATCCGATCGTGCAGATTCCGAACAAAGATGTGAAAAAGGAATCTTGTCTTGAACATCATCATTGTCATTAAATGACAATGATGATACAAATCCTTTTAAACTTTCAATTGCGGCTTCAACAACAAATTTTGCACCCATATCCGACCTAAAATATTGCGCACTACCATGCCCATCCGAGACAACAGCAATATTCATAAGAGAATCTTCAAAGGAACCGACAGCATCCTGACAAACTACACCGCGCCTGATATGATCTGCTCCTTGAGTACTGCACACAAATGGCTTGCAATTTGTCTTCATCACCAACACTTCCTCCAATCACCATCCACCAAAAATATCATCATCCGATTTAGCATCATCTACAGTATCCATATCAATTGTCGTTGTATTAAACGTTTCTTTAACAAGTTCTTCTGACTGCTTAACAGAATCAGTTGTTTCTCCGACATTTGTACTTCTGCTTTGAAATTCGGATGTAATTACAGATACATTCTTCAAGAATTCGCTTAAAACCTTTGCATTATTAACCTCGATTACAGTTTCGGTTGAACCTGTAAATTCACTGAGGACTTTTTTATTTGCATCTGCACCTATTGCAAAAGCAACCTTAATAGCTCTTTTGTACCAATTGTTATGTTTTAACTTTTCAAGTCCACTTGCATAATTATCCGTTGGATCGCCATCGCTTAACAAGATAATTACTGGAGGATATGCCCCAGCTTTTGTTTCAAGGAACTCACTTCTGGATAATTTACTTTCAAGCTCAATACAAGCCTTGCCCAAATTAGTTAATCCATACTCTGTTGCATTAAGATTCGCATGAAAATCAGATGCCTTAACAGGCTTAGGCGTTTGCCAAGTAGGTTCGTAGTCAAAAGTAAGCATTGCAATTTTGATTTCTGCATCATCATTATTTTTGGAAATATCGTCCAATTGTGCCTTAGTATTTTCCAGTGCTGAATTTACAGTCTCGATTTTTCTGCCAGCCATACTTCCTGATGTATCAACAATATAAAACATTGTCATTACTTTTCTGGGGGGCGGTGTCAAATTGTTTAACTCTGCCATTTTACATAACCTCTTTCAATTAATTATTTTTTATAAACTGGATTTTTTTATTACCCGAAAGAATTGTCATATCGACCTGAAACGGAACCACACTTTTAGGAGCAACTTCCTGTGTAGATCCGTCCGGATACTGAGCTGACAATGTTCTTTCGGTCAGATTTCCGAACCCAATTTTTCCTGTTTTATTACTCTTAATTATTGCTCCCAAATCGCTACCTATTTTGTCAATACTTGAATCAATAACATACTCAGGAATATATGTTCCTGGAGCAATTGGTAAAGTAATATTTGGCGTTTTTACTATTATTGGCGATGAAATCTCCCTCTGACAATTATAGCATTGAACTTTTTTTCCTACTTCTAATATGTTAGGCTTACCACACTGAGGACACGGAACGCAACTTCCTTTAAGAGTTATAAATGCTTCAAGCCATTCCAAATCAACAGGTCGATTTTCGGGATTTTTAATTCCATCTTTATTAAATGTCCTTATGAAAAGGTTTTGAATGTACGATGGTACAAGTGGCCACAAAAGCATAGCAGCCTGATTTAAATAGTCTACTGGTGCATTTCTGTTGTCATCTGGATCAAACAAGAAGACAGGATCTTCACCAAAGAATTTTCTTTCGTACTCAGGTGTCATGCAAGGAGGAGTTGAATATTTTCCTTCAAAAGGATGCTGACTGAAAAATAATAGTCTGAAAAGCACAATTGCCAAGGAAAATCTATCTGAAAATTTGTTTGGACAGCTTCCAAGAACTACTTCTGGTGCCATATATCTCTGTTTGCCGCCAATTCCAAAATTCACACCGTTAGTAGACACATTATCATTGTCACATATCAGAACGTCACCATTATCCTGATTTATGAAGAAATTTCCGTTATTAACATCTTGATAACTATATCCGTTATTATGTAATGTTCTGAACGCATCAATTATATTTATACACGCAGTATATAGGATTCTGTCAGACTTAAAAAGTGACTTTGCGTTTTCAATATTCTCCATGTAATATGCTGTGGCAACCTTGTATCCGTCTGGTCTTATAGGCATAATATACCCAAACTGACTATCCGGATTACAATTCCATGGTGTCAGATCCTCAGGCCAAAGAAAATTTGATGAAGGAGATCCTGCTTCAACATTATTTTTCAGATTGTTGTAAAATTCGATTGCATAGTTTTTATCGCCTTTAGAAACAATACTCTTATCATTGTTATTATTCTTAAAATAAAGTTTTTGAATATAAGCCGAATGATACCACTTAAGTGCCTTTTCCTCACCAGAATAATCAACGCGATAAACTGTACCTTGACCTCCATGGCCAAGTTCCCCCTTAATAGTAATATCAACACCAAGGTTGGACTTTATTACTGTACCGATTTGCAAATTTGCCATAATTTAATACTCTCCTTGTAATTAAATAATTTTCGTTGCTGGAACAAAATTAACATTTGCCAACGAATAAATAAGCATAACATGAGCATCATTATGTGATACTGAAAAACTTAACGCAACAGAAACGGGATAATGTTTTTTCACCTCTTTTACAATTAATTGACCTAATACCTTTGCCATAGCCTCAAATTCAGGTTCGCTTTTTAAAAAATGATAACGATTTTTTTCAAAATCATATCGCCGTGTCTTATTATCTCCATACACTATATAATCAATATACTTATCAAAAACCTGATAATCAAAACTTCCCTCAATTATTTGTTTATAATTGCTTGATGCATCAGAAGAATTATTAATTCCTCGCATCACCTCGTTCGCAAAATATGCAGTCATGCGTGATAAATTTGATGATTGTTTACTTATTGTATTTGCTGCATTTTCAACTGCTCTATGATATTTATATACTGCATCATTGTACATTTTTGAATACTCATCAAGTTTAATAGAAATCATGTCTTCATATTTACAATCAATCTTTTCCCTTTGATTTGATTTTAATTTTTCTATCAAAATAAACAGTACAATGGTAGCTAAAACACCAATTACAAACCCAATCAAAGTCCAAAATATTTTTTTACCAATAATAGCAAAAACGACTGCAACAATTATACCGACAATTATGTATTCCTTAATTTCATGATATGCACTTGAATACATATTTAACTCTTTACTTCTCTCTCTTTCAAGATCATTTATTATATTTTGACATTGAGAATTATAATATTCATATAATCTTTCTTCAATGTCGCTTTTACCACTAATTGCCACAACATTATACCTCAAATTATTTTTTTGCTTATTGCATTTTCAAGTTTTATTGAAAGATCATTTACACTTCTTGATAAATCCGATACACTTTTAGAACTTTCTTTTTGTACTTTTGTCATATCGGCAATAAGATTCAAAATTTCTTGTTTTAGATTTATATCCAACTCTCCCATATTTGAAATTGAGGAGTTAAGAGAACTTCCAGCTTGCTCAATGGTCTGTTGTGCTGAAACAAGTTTTTTTGATAAATCTTTCAAAGATTGAACGCCCTGTTTGTTAAATTGGATTTTAGGCATAGTTTTACACTCCTCATAATTTTATACTA
The DNA here is from genome assembly GCA_947627405.1 of uncultured Bacilli bacterium. Classification (GTDB taxonomy): domain Bacteria; phylum Bacillota_I; class Bacilli_A; order RF39; family UBA660; genus CALVUP01. The sequence goes on from CANQVY010000029.1 coordinate 6,833, forward strand.
TCTATCTGATCTGCTTTATCATTTATGCCTTTTTGTGCTTTAGCCGCTTTATCTAAAATCTCGTTAAATTTTTTCAAGCAAGATTCTAATCTTTGAAGTGCTTCCGAACTAAGTCGATCACTTCCCATATTTTCAGCACAAACTTTCGCTGCTTCTCTCATTTGACTAAGACCCTCTGTCATTTGTTTACGATATGTTGCAATAGCAGTAGCAGCTTCACGTAAGACTTTCGTATCAGTCAATTCAATTCGCCTCCATGTACATTATATGTAGTTTTCAATTTTTTTCACTAAAAAAATCTGCCCAAAATGGATTTTCAGAATCAAAAATTTTCTTTTGCTCATATGTCAATGAATATGGATAATCTTTAAATAAGTTATAAATATGTTTCCCGTCAAAAGTAAATAAAAATTCCCCCTTTTGGTCAGGATTATTAAGCCAAACAACTTTTTCATCTGAATTATTTAGCACTGCCCCATTCCCCTTTCATTTCACTTTTTTCATCTGTATTGATATATCCTAAAATATCCAAAAATTCTTCATTTTTCAATAACGAATTAACATCAATCAAAATATTAGGATATGACCTAACGTTAAATTTAGTACAACCAAATCTTAATTTCAGTATGTCATTATCCAATTTGTGCCATCCGTTCTTGTTAGGAGATTGAAGCTCCAGATACTCAAATCCAGTATAAGTCTTTCTTACAATCGTAGCATGAACTCCTGTTGCTAAATAGTATTCTTTACCAAATTCCATACTATTTAACAATTCAAAACTATGCACAAAGTCATCTTTCCCGTAAATAATTTGGGATTGTACATTTGGAAGATTGGCAATTTTAATAATTGATTTATTATTTGAAAAATATCTTCGGCTTTCTCCTCCTCTAAAATCTAAAACACAATACCCTGCTCTATTTCCAATATATGCAAAAGATAATGATGAACATGAACCTCTTGTCCTATCTCCTCCACCTAATTCACTTATTATCTCTTCAGATGTTCTTTCAGTACTATTAACTTTAATTGCATTATACTCAACTTTTAATTTTTCTAATTTACTGACAATTTCTTTATATCTTTCAGATGATGAACTTGAATTTAATCTATCCCGCATTATAGATAACCCATTATTTTCAAGTACGCTATGTTCATTTGAACCTGTTTTTAATTTATTAGATGCATTTACTATTTGCTCAATTTGCAAAGAAGCTTGTTTTAATTTTTTCGATAAACATTCTATATCAGGTGAAATTTGATTAAGCATACAAGCCATTTCATTTATAATTCTAATTATCTCTTCACCATCAATGCCCAATCCCACATCATTTAATGTTTTTATCCTAATTGCAAGATTATTCTGAACATCTTTCATTATTGTTAAACTTTTATTCAATTTTTCAGCTAATGCTTTTAATTCATATGCGCCTTGTTCATTAATTAATACCCTTGACATAGTTTGCCACCTTTCAATACCCAACCGTTCAAAGGTATTCCTTCATGTATATGTGGTCTAAAAGAACAATTATACTGACCATCAGTGTATAGGAACACATCATCTGCCAATGATCGAACAAGGAGTGCTTGTTTTGTATAACACAACTCACAAGCATCATCATATGGCATTTTGAAAATGATTTTATGTCTAACATCCTTTAAAGAAAGATCACTATCATGCAAATCAAATATGCTCTCAAAAGACATTATGAAATTAATTCCCTCTTGAGGGCCTTTTTGTAGTAAAAATGCAAGCATTTCATTATATTTTTTACTTGTAAAATTATAACTTAAATCTGTCATTTCATCTAAATCTATTGAAGAATTGTACGAATTAACAATTTCATCTATATCCACACCTTGATCATTCAAATATAGAATTTTAGCTAAATCTAAATCTGTTGACTTATCATTTATCTGTTTATTAAGCGGTTCATACACCTCCATTTCAAACATCAATTGCGTATATCCGATAATAAAAATTATTTTTTCTATATTATTCTTATTAATAGCATCGTAATATGCCATTCGTAAACGTTCATTTATTTCGTCAAGAGTAGAATACACCTTAAAAATTTTCATAAAAACACTGGAATATTTTTTTACAATGGGATTTCTATCATATGCCCATATTTCTACATTAGGTGCACTTTTCCTTTTAAGACTAAGTAAAAGAGAGACAATTACTGAACTTACTTGTTCATTATTTGAACCGATCACAAGCATATTATCCGACCGATGTCGCCCTAAAACAATGTGCTTTGAAGGGCTTAAACTACATGGAACACCGGGGAAAAAGGCATGTTCATCATCATCTACTGTAATGCCCTTGTAATAATTAATCTGACTTTTAAAACTTTTGGGTTCAGCACCATCTATTAAAACGGGATTTTTATCCAAAAACGAATAAATATCAGTATAGTTAGATGTAACTTTTTTTAAATTAGAATTCAGCATCTCAATAAGTCTAACAACATCATTTTTTTCAATGAACATATTAGAATACTTGTCAATATGCATAATTCCATTTGAATCAACCGACTTAATCAGCGTAGTGAACTTTTCTAAATTTTGAATCCATCCTCTTTCTTTTTCAGTAATAGAAGAATATGACACGGAAAGTGTTTCCATAATCTCATCTTCAGGACCTTTCATAGCCATACGCAACTGTATCTGATTCCTTGATACCTGATTTAGTCCCTTTGCACCATATGAAAAGTTCTGACTTGCAAAAATATATTTAAATCCCACAGCTCTTGTTTGCTGCAAAAGATTTTTTATCTTTTCTTCATATGGTGTATCCACAAGTTTTTCAGATACAGCTTCAAATTCATCAAATATAATAAAAATAACAGGTATATTATCACTCGCAGGAAGTTCTCTATAATTAGTAATTCCTATCTTATAAAAATCATTTTTTCTCTTTAAATATTCATCCCAAAGTTTATCTAATAAATCATATAAAATATCTTCAGATTCATCAAGTAATACATATTTAATATGAGGTGGCGTATTTTTTAAATAAATGCCAAATTCCATCATCTTAAAATCAACAAGCCATAACTCGACTTCATCGGGATGATATTTCATAAGTAACTCACATATTATCATATGAAGCAATGTAGATTTTCCAGAACCGGCAACCCCCATAATATATGCCGCAAAATTATTGCCCTCAAATGATATTTTATTTTCTTTGTTTGCATCATCAATTCCAAAAGAAATTTCAATATCCTTTCTTTGTAAAAAATTTCTACTTGGAACAGACAGTACATGATTGCCACGTTTGAAATATTCAGTTTCTTTTTTCTCTGGAGCAAATTGATCTTTTAGCATCAATATAAAATTCTTAGATGGAATTTTAAAATTGCCAGGAAAACTATATTCGCTTTTTATTCCTTTGGCAGTAATAGTTATCTTATCATATGCTTCAATGATATAATCATAGTCTATACTATCATTAGATGATACTAAACAATCATTGTTGTAATTTCGAATTAAGTCTATATAAATTACATTTATTTTAAGGGCATTAGTCGCAATAAAATCAGCAATACGTTTGTTACTTCCGTATCCATACTGTTGAACATTATTATGATGCCAAAAAATTAAAACTGGAGGTTTAATTGAGGAATTATGTGATTTTAAAAAAAGATTGTACCTTTGCTCAAAATCGAGCATAAATCTTGATACTTCAAAATCAGAATAATCATTAGGCGACTTAACAATCGTATCGAGTAATGCTAAATCACCAAGTAAGTGCAGACTGTTATATACATTATCAACAACTGCTATCCTGCCCTTTTTATTATAATTTTTGATAAACAACAAATTGGTGAGCATAACCAATTTTTCTATATCATTTTCATTATGAGAATTATATACAATTTTAATTTTTGCACCAGGATATATATAAACAGGCACAAGAATACTTCTGTCACTTGAAATAAAGGAATTCCCTAAATACTTTTTAGGGATGTCTAAGCACTTTTGTGGAATGTTTACTTTCACTTTTGAAAAGCCAACAAACACTTTTTCAGAAACGCCATCATTCCAATTATTGTAAAACGAATCATTAACAATAAAATCACTTTGCAAATTTACATATTCATTTGATATATCAACCATATAATTTGTAATTATTTTTCGGACTTCATCAAAATATAACTGCAATTTGTTTAACAAATCCACGTGACTTATATCGATTTTTTTATTTATGTTATATGATTCCACAGTATATCTTTCTTCAATATCCTTTTCCATCTGTTCGTAGTACGCAAGGTAACTTCCGCAAAGTTCAATTATCTTAGCCGCTGATGCATCATTATAATAATTGTCCGAACAAATCTGTAAGGATAATTTTTTAAGAAGTTGAAAATTGGGTATTTGTGGTTTCTGATGTGCATTTATATCCGAAAGAGAATAATTATTTTTAGCTATATTGTAGTATACCAATATTTCTTTTTTCTTCTGCAAACAATCATTCTTCTCTTGATTCTTTTTTTCTAATAAATTATTAATCAGTTTTGTATATTCGGACTTTTCAGTTTCATGCTTACTTTTCAGTGCATCGATTTTATGGTGTATTTTGTTTAAATCGGAGTTTAAACAATTGATTTTGTTAAGAAAATCCATTTTTATCACCATCATCCTCATTTTAAGTTCGTATTGACAAAACGGGTGCTACAAAAATTATGCAAACCAAATTTGTATAATGCAGAATATATTTAATAACATAAATATAAAACTACATCTAAAATATTCATAAATTAATTATATTAATTGCCAATTTATTGAAATAAATAACAAATAATTGTCACAACTAAAACGATACTTATAATTAAATATTGTATCATATAATCCAAAAAAAGTCAAGAGTCAAGTTGATAATTTGTTAATTTTGTCATAAATAACAATTTAAAAATCAAATTTAAGCACATTTTAACAAAATTATGGTAAACAAATCCTTCCCACAAAAACCTATTGGAACATGAATATATGAAAATATCTTGCCCAAAGTGCTATACATTAATGTTCTGCACAGTACATACTAATAAATATACAATTCAAAAACCGGCGAACCATATGCGGCTCGCCGGTCTTGGGTTATATAGTGATGTTATTATCCCGATGTTCCACCGGAACATCGTTGTTCTGCGGAACAAA
>CANQVY010000030.1 GCA_947627405.1 uncultured Bacilli bacterium
GGAAGGGCTTTATCCGCTGAAAGGCTTTGACCGGAACAGTGCCATTTCAAAAGATAATGTTTCTGTAAAAATAAACGCAGTAATTTATTATAAAATTTTTGATGCATCCAAAGCTATTTTGCAAGTGGAAGATTATAATTATGCTGTGGAACAATTGGCTCAAACCACAATGCGTAATATTGTTGGTTCAGTATCTTTGGATGAATTATTATCTGAAAGAGAAAAAGTAAGTGAAAAGATTTGTCAAATCATTGATCAAGCTTCCGATGATTGGGGAATTAAAGTTGAAAATGTAGAATTAAAAGATGTTTCTTTACCATTGGAAATGAAAAGAGTCATAGCAAAAGTGGCTGAGGCAGAAAGAGAAAAACAAGCGGTTATTACCAAAGCGAGTGGAGAAGTGGAAGCCGCTCGGAATTTAAAAGAGGCTTCTGAAATTATGAATGGCGTACCGGGAGCATTGCATTTAAGAACATTATCAACAATTAACGATATTTCTTCGGATCAATCCAATACAATTATATTTGCTTTGCCAGTAGAAGTACTAAGAGCAATTGACGGTATGGATATAAAAAAAACGGTAGAAAAGATTCAAAAATAAAATGAATCTTTTTTTATCGACAAAAATTTAAAAACATTTTATAATAATAATAAGGTAGGGATGTTATGAAAAAGATAGTTTTTATATTCTTTGGTTTTCTTCTATTGTTGCCTAATAAAATTGATGCTAAGCAAGAGGTGGTTACTTTTTCAAAATGTGTAGATGGAGATACAGCAAAAATTAAAAAAGATTCTAAAATTTATACCGTACGCTTTTTAGCCATAGATACCCCTGAGACAGTGAAGAAAAATGCCGATATTGAACCTTATGGGAAACAAGCAAGTAATTATACCTGTACGACATTAAAAAATGCAAAAAAGATTGTTCTTGAATATGATCCTAAAAGTAGTGAAACCGATAAATATGGCCGTTTACTAGCATGGGTATATGCGGATGGGAAAATGCTACAAGAAGAACTTTTAAAGAAAGGATATGCTGAGGTTGCTTATTTATATGGAAAATATTTGTATACAGACACTTTAAAAGAATTACAAGCCGAAGCCAAAGCAAAGAAAATTGGTATGTGGAGTTTAACGGAAGAGGAAAGAGATGGTTGTGTTATTGATGGTAAAATTGAAAAACAGTCATCTGGGAAATGTAAAGGGACCAGTAAAGTCAAAAAAAAGACAACGAAACAGACAACAAAGACAAAGAAAGAAAATATTTTTTCTTTATTGGCCGATTTTTTAATAGATAGCGTTTTGGATTCTCTAAAACAATTCTTTGATAATTTATTTTAATATGTTATAATACTAGATATGGAGGGAAAATATGAATAAGAAAGGTATAGGAATTATTCTATTTATAATTATTTTTTTTATAATATGTTATTTTATTGGAGAAAGTACAAATCGATCTTATGCAACTACAGATGAATTTAGTGAAGATGAACAAGCTGAATTAAATGAAATCGATGTTGATAAATATATTCAATTAAAAAACGGTAAAGATGTTTCTGTAATTTATATTGCAAGACCGGATTGTTCTCATTGTATTGTGCAAACTCCACGAATGAAATATATTAAATATAAATATCAAGTTGAAATTAATTATTTGAATACCAATGCATTTAGTGACGATGGTTCAGATTATGATAAGGTAATAGCCAGTGATACTTATTTTAAAGATAATGAGCTAGGGACTCCTTTGATATTAATTGTTAAAGAAGGAAAAATTCTAGATAAAATTGAAGGAGAATCACCTGTTGAGGATGTTGTTACCTTATTTAGTAAAAATGGATTAATATAGGAGGAAAATATGGGAATTGTTGCAGAACAAGCAATTGCTTTTAAGAAGAAATATCCTACCACAATCGCTTGGAGAATTAAAAAAAATGCATCTGTTATCGAAAAACATTTAAATCCTGGAGAAGAAGTTTTGTATGTTTTTGCAGGACAAAGAAAATTAAGTCGATATGATTTTTTTCATACGGCAGTGGTTGCACTTACGAATAAAAGAATTATTGTGGGAAGAAAAAGAGTCATTTTTGGATATTTTATAGATACTATTACACCAGATATGTTTAATGATTTTAATATTAAGGTGGGGCTTTTCTTTGGCAGAGTTATTATTGATACCATTAAGGAAAAGGTAATGATTGCTAGTCTTTCTTCTAAAGCAATGCCAGAAGTAGAAACCGCATTATCAGAAAATATGATTATGTTAAAAAAAGAGTACAGTGAAGAGTAAAAAATGGTATTACTCTTTTTTTCTTGCATATAATCTCTTAGGAGGTATGGATATGTATAATGAATATATAATCAAAGAAAATGATACTTTATCCAAAATAGCAAGAGATAATAATATTTCATTAGAAGAATTGGCAACAGCTAACGAATGGGAAGATTTACAATTAGAAGTAGGACAAAAAATTATTATACCTACTTCAGACAATCGGCCATTTTCTTACTACATTGTTCAAACAGACGATACGTTGTATAGCGTAGCAGATGCTTATGGAATGGATGTTAATGATTTAGCGGCATTAAATAAAAGAAAACCAGATCAGGCCTTATTTGCCAATGAAAGATTGTTAATTCCTAATGAAGGATATAATTTTTATATAACAAAAGAGCAAGATACAATTAAAAATATTTTGAAACAAGCAAAACAAAGCTATGAAGCTTTGGAAAAACTAAATGAAACGATTTATGTACTGCCTGAGCAACTTATTATATACAAAGATTAGATAATCTTTGTTTTTTTGTAAACATTTGTAAAAATAAATAATTTCACTTCTATTTTTTTCTAGGTATGGTATAATGATTAAGGAATTAAGGAGGTATGTATATGAAATGGGATAATTTTAAAGGTGAAAAATGGAAAAATTCAGTGGATGTTGAGAACTTTATAGTTGAAAATTATACTGAATATACAGGTGATGAATCCTTCTTAGTAGGACCTACCGATAAAACAACAAAAGTATGGTCTAAATGTGAAGGGTTATTACAAGATGAATTAAAAAAAGGGGTTTTAGATGTAGAAACAAAGATTATGTCTGGAATTGATACATTTAAACCCGGATATATTGATAAAGAAAATGAAACAATAGTGGGATTACAGACAGATGCGCCACTTAAGAGAATTATAAATCCATATGGTGGAATTCGTATGGTATATCAAGAATTAGAAGCTTATGGTTTTAAAATGGATGAAGAAGTAGATAAATATTTTAATGCTTTTCGAAAAAGTCATAATCAAGGAGTTTTTGATGCTTATACACCAGAAATTAGAAGAGCTAGAAGTGCACATTTATTAACCGGACTTCCTGATGCTTATGGTAGGGGAAGAATTATTGGAGATTATAGAAGAATAGCTCTATACGGGATTGACTTTTTAATTGAAGAAAAGAAAAAAGATTTAAATAATTATTGTGATGTTTTGGATGATGATACCATTCAATTAAGAGAAAATATTTCTGAGCAAATAAAAGCACTAGAGGCTATGAAAAACATGGCTGCTTCTTATGGTTTTGATATTTCAAATCCTGCAAACGATGCCAAAGAAGCTGTACAATGGGTATACTTTGGTTATCTTGCAGCAATTAAAGAAAATAATGGAGCTGCAATGAGTTTAGGAAGAACTTCTACTTTCCTAGATATCTATATAGAAAGAGATTTAAAAGAAGGTAAGATTACAGAAGAAGAAGCACAAGAGTTAATCGATCAATTTGTAATTAAATTAAGATTAGCAAGACATTTAAGAACTCCTGATTATAACAATTTATTTGCAGGAGATCCAACTTGGGTTACAGAGTCTATTGGTGGTATGTTGGATGAAAAAAGATCCTTAGTTACAAAAAACTCTTTTCGTTTTTTACATACATTAATTAATTTAGGAACAGCTCCTGAACCAAATATGACAATTTTATGGTCAACACATTTACCCGAAAATTGGAAAAAATACTGTGCGCATATTTCCATTGCAACGGACTCTATTCAATATGAAAATGACGATTTAATGCGACCACTTTATGGACATGATTATGCAATTGCTTGTTGTGTATCCGCTATGCGTGTTGGAAAAGATATGCAATTCTTTGGAGCAAGATGCAATTTAGCGAAGGCTTTGCTTTATGCCATTAATGGTGGATTTGATGAAATGAGTGGAAAACAAGTTGTTTATGATGTAGAGAAAATAACCGACGAAGTACTTGATTATGATAGAGTCGTTCGTGCTTATAAAAAAATTATGAAGAAAGTAGCAAAAACTTATGTAGATAGCATGAATATCATTCACTATATGCATGATAAATATGCTTATGAACGTGGCCAAATGGCTTTACATGATACGGATGTTAATCGATTGATGGCCTTTGGTATTGCTGGATTTTCAGTAGCTGTTGATTCTTTATCTGCCATTAAATATGCCAAAGTAAAACCAATTCGTAATGAAGAAGGCATTGCAGTTGATTTTGAAATTGAGGGAGAATATCCAAAGTATGGAAATGATGATGATCGTGTAGATTCCATTGCTGTGAACTTAGCAAAAGATTTCTATAATGATTTAAAAGAACAACGAATCTATAAAGGAGCAACACCAACGTTATCGATTCTTACTATTACTTCAAATGTAATGTATGGTAAAAACACAGGAGCAACTCCGGATGGAAGAAAAAAGGGAGTTCCATTTGCGCCTGGTGCTAACCCAATGCATGGAAGAGATAGTGAAGGGGCTCTTGCAAGTTTAAATTCAGTAGCTAAAATTCCTTATGCTGAATGTTGTAGAGATGGAATTTCAAATACATTCTCTATTGTGCCTAATGCTTTAGGTCATTCTGAAGAAGAAAGAGTAACCAATTTAGTTCATTTAATGGATGGCTACTTTAAACAAGGAGCACATCATTTAAATGTAAATGTATTAAATAGAGAATTATTAATTGATGCTATGGAAAATCCGGGTAAATATCCAACTCTTACTATAAGAGTTTCAGGATATGCCGTTAACTTTAATAAATTATCAAAAGAACAACAACAAGAAGTTATATCTCGTACATTTCATGAAAAAATATAAATAGTATAGATAATATTATCGATATGGCTACATACGAGATTATTGAATATGTATATAAAAAAATAGTAAAAATCAATAATGAGAAACTATATTTTGTATATTTAAAAAAAGAAGGTTTTGCCTTCTTTTTTTCACTAAATATTTTATATATTATGAGCCAGTGGATGTATACTTATGTAATCCTCTATTAAAAAGATAAATGGCTGGTAGTAAATAAAGAAGAACCAGCAAAGGCAAAAAAGCAAATAGAGAATAATTCGATTTTCCGATTAAATATTGAAAAGGATAATAGTTGATTAAAGAAAATGGTATAAAAAAGGTGAAGAAAAACTTAAAATATTTATTATAGATATTCATTGGATATTGTGCCATATCTCGACCGCCATCTGTAAATACATTTACAACTTCTAATCCTTGAGTGGTTATAAAACAAAAAGCTGCGCCCATTAGAAAAATATTAAAGAAAATTACAGAGGAAGCGAGTAACATGAAGAATAGGGTAAAAACCTTTAACGGCGTTAAATTTAAATGCAGTTTTATTAAAGAATAAATTAAAAGTATAACGGATTGAATGATTTTCGTTGTTTTTGTAAAATCAATTTCGCATCCTAAAGCCTGTAAAATTAAAGATCTAGGTCTTGTTAATAATCGATCTAAATCACCTTTAATAATCAAATGAGAAAAATGGTCAATTCCTCGCGCAAATACTTCATTCATTGAATACCCAAACTGGATTATACTAAAGATGAGTAATATTTGATATACTGTATATTCATTTAAAGAGGAAAATTTGGTAAATAAAGATAGAATCACAAAATAATTAGTAAAAAATGTAATGCTTTGATTGATAAAAGTAAGAAGAAAAGATGTTTTATATTCAAGTTCACTTTTTAAATTAATAGCAATATATTTTAAGTAAAGTTTTAAACTATCCACCTTGGACCACCACCTTAGTTAATGCTTTTTTCATAAGAAAATTTCCTAAAACAATAAATATAAAAATATAGATTATTTGAATAACAATTGATAAAGGAACTTCATTTCCTACAATGTTTCCCGAATAGATTCGAAAAGGCAAATCTCCAACATAGCGAAAAGGCAAATAATAAATTGCTTTTTGGAAGAAAGTAGGCATTAGTGGAATAGGAATCATAAAGCCAGATAAAAATTCAGCCATTGTGGAAATAATATTTAGGACACCTTTGGTATTTATAGTAAAGAATGTTAATATATGGATGATAGTGACTATAGATATTACAAGTATTGTACCTAAAAGCATGCTGATTAAAAAAAGTAGAAATGTAGAAAAGGAATAGGGAAGCGATAAATGATAAGGCTTTTGTAAAAAAATAGCAAGAATCAAAATTGGAAAACTTCGAATTAAAAATCGTGCTCCTTTACGACTCGTTATTTTAATAAACCACATAAAATATAAATTAAAAGGTTTAATAAGTTCATAAGAAATGTTTCCATTTGTTATCATATCGATAATATCATTATCTAAATCCCGATATACAATAATTGAATAAAAAGCTTGTTGTAACCATACTAGGGTAATAAGTTGATCAAAGTGGATTGGAACTTCTTTTGCATTAGAATAAAAAGCCAAATAAATCATAATTTGTATAAATCCAAAAAATAATTGAGTAGCTACTCCTGCCCATGCAGCCGCACGATATTGGATTTCTGTATTTACTCTAATCTTAAAAAATGAGAAATACTTTTTCATATATGAAACTCCTGATACAATTTAATAATTACATTATCAATATTTTCATTTTCTACATCAATATCATCAATATTGTATTTTGATAAATAATTTATGAATTTAGATAACGTGATTTTAGAAGTATCTATTCTATAAATATATAGATCTTTTCTTTTGCTTTCTAAAGAAATTCCTTTTTGATTTATATTTAATAGTTCTTTTGTTCTAATAGTAACTTTTTTATATGTATCAAATTGCTTTTTAATTTTACTTAAGGTACCATCATATAATTTTTCCCCTTTACCTATTAATAGAATTCGATTTGCTAAAGATTCAAGATCTTGCATATCATGTGTAGTAAGTATTACTGTAACATTCATTTCTTTATTAATTTTTTTAATAAAAGTTCTTACAATGTCTTTACTAATTGAATCCAATCCAATGGTTGGTTCATCTAAAAACAATATCTTTGGACGATGAAGAAGGGAGGCTGCAATTTCACATTTCATTCTTTGTCCTAGACTAAGTTGTCTTACAGGCATTTTTATAATTTCCTCAATATTTAATAGACGTATTAAATTATCTTTCGTTTTTTGATATTCTTGCTCATTGATTTTATAGATATCTCGTATTAAATCAAAACTATCAATTACTGGGATATCCCACCACAATTGACTTCTTTGACCAAAGACGACACCAATATCTTTAACAAATTTTTTTCGATCCTTATATGGATCCAAACCGTTAATTTTAATTATTCCACTATCTGGTTTTAAGATACCACATAGCATTTTAATCGTTGTTGATTTTCCAGCACCATTTGGACCAATATATCCAACAATTTCCCCTTTTTTAATATCAAAAGATATATTTTTAACGGCTTCTACATATTTATAGTTTCTTTTGATAAAGGATTTTAGGCTATTTTTTAATCCACTATCTCTAATAGCAACTTTAAATGTTTTGTTTAAATTTTCAACATGTATTAAATTCATATATTCCTCCTTCCACGCATGCAAAAAAGACACATTTTTTTAATGTGACTGCAGTTGTTAAACAGAACGATGTTCATTAAAAAATAAATTTTCTTTGCAAAACGTAAATTAAATATAACGAAATATAGGATATTTGTCAATAGAAATATTTACAAATGAATAAAAAAATTATAAAATGATAAAAGTAAGAGGTGACTTATGAAGGGAAATATTAATTCAATTGAGACAATGGGGCTTGTAGATGGACCGGGTATTCGAATGGTTATTTTTTTACAAGGATGTCCCTTAAGATGTTTATTTTGTCATAATCCTGAAACTTGGTCTCAAGAGAAAAATATTCTCATGACACCAGAAGAGGTTTTAAAAAAAGCAATGCGCTATAAAAATTATTTTGGTGAAAACGGGGGAATTACTTTTTCAGGAGGGGAGCCTCTTTTCCAACCAGACTTTTTACTAGAAACATTAAAATTATGTAAAAAAGAAAATATAGATACCGCACTTGATACAGCCGGGGTGAATAATCATATAGGAAATAAAGAAGAAATATTAAAATATGTTGATTTAGTTTTATGGGACATTAAAGCAATCGATAAAGAAGCTTATAAGAAAATGACTTCGAAAGATATTGAAGAATCATTAGAATTTCTTAGACTATGTCAGAAATTAAATAAGAAGATGTGGTTAAGGCAAGTTATTGTTCCAGGAATAAATGACACAGAAGAATATATTTTAAAATTGAAAGAATTTATAAAACCTCTTAAAAATATTGAAAAAGTAGAATTACTACCATATCATACAATGGGAATCGAAAAATATAAAAAATTAGGGCTAAAATATCGTTTGGCTCAAGTAGAAGCCATGGATATTCAAAAATGTAAAGAATTAGAAAAATTATTATTGGATAAATAAAAGCCGCATGTCAAAACTATTTTTAACTGCATACCAAAACGCAAACTTGATCACTAGTATGCTTTTTAAATTAAAAGAATAATATAAACCCTAAAATCAATAAATGAATAATTATGAAAAACTGGTTTTTCTCTTTACTGTATAACATTGTCCTTTATACAAAATACAAAAGTGTATTTATATTCTTTTAAAGAAAACAAAATTTTATCACAAGGATTTGATAAAATTGAAGCGAAGGAAACGATTGAAGAGAAAGAGGTTGATTATGTAAAAGACTATGGGTGTCTAAAAGCAACTTGTTTTGTCTCTTCAAATATAGTAACAGAACAAAAAGAGAATAGTACAAATGAATTGGTCGGGAAATTAAGTCTAAAAGGCGGACTAATGGAATGTATATTTAATATGAATACGGTAACTACTTATAGTTATATGAATCTAATTCTATAGATAAATTAGTTATATCTGTACAGAAAAAATTCTACAAAAGGGTATTTTTATTTGTATAAAAAAATTAGCACTCATATATTGACAAGTGCTAATTATAGTATTATAATGGATTTAGCACTTGTAAAAGAGGTGTGCTAGGAGGTGAATATGTTAACCAATAGACAAAGTAAAATACTAAAACTCATTATTAATGAATATATTAAGTTAGCTAAACCTGTTGGTTCAAAATTAATTTGTAATTCACTGAAATGTTCTAGTGCAACCGTTCGAAGTGAGATGGCAACTTTGGAAGAATTAGGTTTGCTTGAAAAAACACATACATCTTCCGGAAGAATTCCAAGCGAAAAAGGATATCGATATTATGTAGATCATTTAATGGAGCCTAAGAAAATGAGTGGCGAAGATATATTAAATTTACAAATTGTATTTAATAATTCAAAACTAGAGCTTTCAGATTCCATTTCAAAAAGTTTACAGATTATTGCAGATCTTACGAATTACACAACGATTGCTTTAGGGAAAGCATCTCATGATAACATTTTAAAACAAATTAGTATTGTCCCTTTAAATGAGAATCAATTGGTAGCAATTGTAATTACAGATAAAGGGTATGTAGAACATAAAAATATTTCTTTAGATGGTGTTTCTTTAACAGAAATAGAAAAAACAGTAAGTATAATTAATAATATTATAATAGGCACACCAATCGATGAAGTCGCTAAAAAACTAGAATTTGAAGTAAAACCAATTATTGCAAAATATGTATCGCAGCATGAAAGAATTTATCAAGCCTTCTATGATGTTTTTAAAGATTTCTCAAATCAAAATATTAATATCGTTGGCAAAAACAATTTACTAAAACAGCCCGAATTTAATTCAGTAGACAAAATACGTGATATTTTTTCAAAATTTGATGATAGAAATATTATTGATAATATTGAAGAAAAAGAAAACGATATTAATATATATATAGGAAATGAAAACAATTTTGATAAAGATACAACAATTATCAAGACAAAATATACAACTCCATATGAGGAAGGTACAATTGCTATTGTAGGTCCAAAAAGAATGGAATATGATAAAGTTGTTGCATTGCTTGAATATATTAAAGAACAAATAGGAAGTGAGTAAAAATGGAAAAAGAAGAAAAGAAGTGTTGTGAAGAAACAAAACAACCGGAAAAAGAAAAGAAAAAATGTTGTAAAGAAGAAACAAAGCATATAAAAAAAGAATTAGAAGATGCTTTAAAAAAAGTGAATGATTTAACGGTACAAGTAAATGATGCAAAAAATAAGATGATGATGGCACAGGCAGAAATGCTTAATTTTAAAAAAAGGAAAGAAGAAGAAACTACAAATATTTTAAAATATGCCAATCAAGATTTGATTTTAGAATTAATCGGTGTACTCGATAATTTTGAAAGAGCACTAAATTTAGACGATAATAATTTAAATGATGAGTTATCAAAATTTTTAGTTGGATTTAAAATGATTTATGCATCATTAAAAGAAATTTTAATAAAATTTGGAGTAGAAGAAATTGATGCGTTAAATAAAGAATTTGATCCAAATTTACATCAAGCATTAATGGTGGATAAAGATGAAGAAAAACAAGACAATATTGTACTTGATGTATTATTAAAAGGTTATAAATTAAAAGACAGAGTCATAAGACCTGTCTCAGTAAAAGTAAATAAATTAGATTAAGGAGAGATGAAATATGGGAAAAATTATAGGAATTGATTTAGGTACAACGAATAGTTGTTGTGCTGTATTAGAAGGAGGGGAACCAAAGGTTATTCCAAATCCAGAAGGTTCTAGAACAACCCCTTCTGTAGTTGCTTTTAAGGGAGAAGAAAGAATTGTTGGAGATGCAGCAAAACGTCAAGCCATCACCAATAAAAATACAATTTCTTCTATTAAAAGACTAATGGGTACAAAAGAAAAAGTGGAAGCTAATAATAAAGAATATACTCCAGAAGAAATCTCAGCTATGATTTTAAGTTATATTAAAGATTATGCTGAATCTTATTTAGGAGAAAAAGTAGATCAAGCGGTTATTACTGTTCCTGCATACTTTAATGATGCACAACGTCAAGCAACGAAAAATGCGGGTAAGATTGCTGGATTAAAGGTAGAAAGAATTATCAATGAACCAACAGCTGCTGCTTTATCTTATGGACTAGATAAACAGGAAAATTTACAAACAATTTTGGTTTATGATTTAGGTGGTGGAACATTTGATGTTTCTATCATGGAGCTAGGTGATGGTGTATTTGAAGTTAAATCAACTGCTGGAAATAATCATTTAGGTGGAGATGACTTTGATCAAAGAATTATTGATTATTTAGTAGAACAATTTAAGAAAGAAAATGGTGTGGACTTAACAAAGGATAAAATGGCTATGCAAAGACTTAAAGAAATTGCAGAAAAAGCAAAAAAAGACCTTTCAGGTATGTCTACAACACAAATATCTGCTCCATTCATTTCACAAGGAGAAGATGGACCACTTCATTTGGATGTTACACTTACTCGTGCTAAATTTGAAGATTTAATTCGTGATTTAGTCGATTCTACATTAGAACCAGTTCGTAAAGCAATGAAAGATGCTAAAGTAAGCGCAAAAGAAATTGATAAGGTTATATTAGTCGGAGGATCTACTCGTATACCAATGGTATATGATCTAATTAAGAAAGAACTTGGAAAAGAGCCTTCTCGTGAAGTAAAC
>CANQVY010000031.1 GCA_947627405.1 uncultured Bacilli bacterium
CTCTATTGATCCACTGATCATCATTTGGATTAAATTTTAAATGTTTGGCATATAAAGTATACAGAATAGGAGCTGCGCCTAAAACAATACCTGGATGTCCACTTTTTGCTTCTTGAATCATATCAATTCCTAAAGCTCGCATATTATTTACTACCTTACTATCTTGTATTCCTTCTCCTTTTTTGTTAAAGTTAAATCCTAACATTTTAATCACCATCCTACAAAAGTATATCATACATACTCTTTTCAATCAAATAAAAGGAAGTAGATCCCCCACTTCCTTTATTTATTCTAAACACTCGTACGCGTGTTACTATATATTATGCAGGAAAGGTTTGAATGGTGAAATTTTGATCAAAATTTATTTTTATACTTCCTACTTCATGGGTAGATAAATAAGGAATATGGTATTGTTTTAAACGATTTAATACTTCTTGATGTGGATGTTTAAATTTATTATCTACACCACATGAAATTAAAGCCAGCTTAGGATGTATATGATCTAATAAACGGGTTGATGTTGCTGTTTTGGAACCATGATGTCCTAATTTTAAAATATCTGGTTTTATTGAATAATTTTCTATATAATAGGATTCACTTGTTGTAGAAGAATCCCCTGTTAATAAAATTTTATATCCATTAATAAAAACATAAAGAACTAAACTTCCATCATTTTCATCTTCAAATTCTTTATTAATGGAAGAAATCCATGCCTTTTTATAAACAATTTTACTATTTTCTTTAAACTTGGCATACGCAATCTTCTTTTCTTTTAATACCTGTATAACTTTCTTTTCGTTTTTATTGTATGCATTACTATTAAAAAGTACTTTTTGGATAGGAATCCTTTTCACCAAATTTATCGCTTCTCCAATATGATCATAATCTCCATGAGTAATCATTAAATAATCTAACTTTCTAATTCCTAAAGATTTTAGTAAATTTACAGTATTTTCAGCAATAGAGGAAGGATGATTATATTGAATCATACCTCCTGTATCGATCAATATATTTTTTTGTCCCATATGTAACAAAATACTTTCTCCTTGCCCTACATCTATCATTAACATAAAATATTTTTTATAGAAAAAATTATAATTGTAATGGAAAAAAAGAAGAAAAAGAAAAAGAAGAAAAGCTTTCTTTTTGTTATGAAACCAGTTATATAAAACAAAAGAAATTACAAAATAATAAATAAGCACAACCAGTAAATTTGGTTTATAAAAACTAAATTTCATAATGTTTATTTGATCTATAAGAATCGATAAATTTTCTAATATATCAATCAAAAATAGAAGAATCGATTCTAAAAAAGGAAAAAGAAAGGTAAGTAAAGTAAAAGGAAAAAATATACAAGAAATAAAGGGTACAAAAAAAATATTATAGACTATACTTAAAATATTTATACTAAAAAAATTATATAAACAAATTGGCAAACTAGCCATGAAGGAAACAAAGGAGACTAGAAATAAATTTTTTATTTTATGATTGGTATTTAAGTATTTTGAAAATAAAATTAAATAAAAAGTAATTGTAAAAGAAAATAAAAAACCAATATGGAATAAAAAATATGGATTTATAAATAAACAAAGGCATAGAGTTAATAAAAATAAATGGATTGGTTTAATACAAAAATAATAGATTTTATTTATACTCATTAAAGTAAAAAAAAGAACACTTCTTAAAATTGATGGAGAAAAATTGGTTAAAAATAAATAAAAGAATAAAAACAAAAAGGTAAAAAAGAATCTTTTCTTTTCTTTAATTCCTATCTTCTTTAAGAGAAAAAGAAGAACCGCTGTTAAGAAAGAAACATGCATTCCTGAAACACAAAATAAATGAGATATCCCATTATTTTGAAAAGATTTATAAACTTTTTGTTCTAATCCTTCCTTGGAGCCTAAAAGAAATAGTTTAAGGTAGGCTTTACTTTTATATTTATCCATTCTTGCTAGGAAAGCATTTTTTATTTTGTAAAATATATTTTTATTTTTGGCAATTAATTTTAAATTTTCGATTTGCATTATATAAAAAGTATGATTATGAGATAAATATTTTCTGTAATTAAAAAGATGCATTATCGTATTATTACGTGGTTTTTCTAATGTCCCTTTTATTTGAATAAAATCATTTAGATGATAAGAAAAATGTTTATTCTCAAAATAACCAATAATATATTCATGATCTACTTTTATTTTTAATTTTACTTCGTTTTCTTGAATAGCTATTTCTTTTATCGTTCCATATAATTCTTTCGTTTTTTCTTCAATTGCTGTTTGTTTAGGAAATAAGAAAAGATGTATTCCTACATATATTCCTGTAATCCATAAAATAAAGAGGTAGAAAGCATTAGATAGTAATAAGGTTCTTAATTTGATCAAAGACACTTTCTCCTATCCCACTTACATTTTTTATTTCTTCTATCGTTTTAAATCCATTGTTTTTTTCTCTATAACTGATAATACTTTTCGCTTTGCTCTGTCCTATTTTCGGTAAGGTTTGTAATTGTTCTATCGTAGCTGTATTGATATTTATTAATCCATGAGTTTCAGAACTTTCTAGATTGCTCTCGTTTTCTTGATCAATGCAGGCATCATTTTTAACATCCTCTTGCTCACATATTTCTAATACTTGTTGCTGTTTTTCTTTTGTTTGTTTATATTCTTTAATTTCTTTCTTACTATATATAATAATTACCATTTCATCTTTTACTTTTTTACTTAAATTGATTATTGAAGTATCTGCATTTTTTGTTAATCCTCCTGCTTTTGTTATAATATCAATCACTCGATCGTCCTGAGTCGCACTATAAATATTTGGTTTTTTAACTTCCCCTTTTATATCGACTTTCATTGTTTCTTCTTTTTCTTCTTTCTTAGATACTTTTTTTACCGGCACTGTCTCTTTTGTATCAGCAAGAATTTCTTGGGTTTGATTTCTCATATGGGCATAATAACAATATAAAAAATAACCTCCAGATAAAAGAACAATTACAACAGCACCAATAATTAAAATTTTTTTCCTCATTAAATTATCATCCATAAAAAAATAACCTCCTATAGAGATTATTTCCTATTTTTTTATTTTTCCTTAATCTTTTTTAATTTTTCTTCTTTTTCTTTCGTTTCGATATGAATTCTTTGTACAACACTAATCATTCCAATTAAAGTTAATGTAAAACTACCTCCATAACTGATAAAAGGAAGGGGTACTCCTGTTAAAGGGATCAGGCCAAACAAACCACCTAAATTTAATAAAATATGCATAAAAATGATCATGGCAAATCCATAACAAATTAGGGCCCCCCGAGTGGAAAAACTCCTTTTTCCGATCAATAAAATTCGCCAAATGACAATAAGCATACTAAATAAAATAGCAATTGATAACAACAATCCTAATTCTTCCATAACAATAGCAAAAATAAAATCGGTATATGGTTCTGGGAGATATAAATATTTTTGGGTACTATTTCCAAGTCCTAGTCCAAATAATTTTCCATTATTAATGGCTATATACCCATTACATACTTGATTTCCTGTTGTTAAAAATTTATTACAAGGATTCAAATAATCAAATCTTCCTCGCTGTTCTTCCGTTAAAATTTTACCTGAAGAAAAAACAAGAAATACAAGGATCAGTAAAATTCCTCCAAAAGCAATCATAGATAAAATCGTCTTTATTTTTTTTGAAATAGGTGCCAGAAAAAAAACAATTGCAATACCTGATAAATAAATGAGTAATGTTCCTAAATCTGGTTGTAAAAAGATTAAAATCACTCCAATAGCTACTATAATTAAAGGATACAGTACTGTTTTCCATCGGTTGAGCTTTTTAGATTTAAATTCATAATAACAACTCATCCATATGATTGAAAATGCTTTTATAAATTCACTCGGTTGAAAACTAAATGGTCCTATATAGATCCAACTGCTTGCACCATTGGTTACTTTTCCTTTTACTAAAATAATTCCTAAAATTATCGTTAGTATGATAACGATTAAAAAAGATGCTTTTTTATAAAATTTTGTATCTATTTTTAAAAGAAGAAAAGAACCAATAATTCCAATCAATAAAAAGAGAAATTGACGTATAAAATAGGTGTATGGACTATCCCCTTGTTTCATATAAGCTGTAATATTGGAAGATGAAAAAATCATAATTAAGCCTACAATAAATAATAGTATTGTTATAAAAAGCAATGTCTTATCTAAATATTTAAATTCCTTTTTCATAATACTCCTTGCTTTGTAATAAAAATGAATAATTATTCATTATTCATTATTGACTTGGTCTGTATATTGTACTGCTTCTACTTCTACTTTGGCATGTAAATGTTTATTTGCCTCAGTGGATTCTGTATCTTCATCTATCCAAAGTCTAAGTTCATAACGAATCGTTTCTTTTGCTCGAATGAATCCTGATTCTAAAACTGTTGAATTCCAATCATTTGTTTTTGATAAAAATCGAATATCACTAAGAGTGGAAGTAGAATCTTTTGTTTTCTTATATTCATATTTAATACTTTTTGCTAGTGTATTTTTTTTGTCGCATCCACATTGTTTCATTGCCTCTAAATCGTTAATCAATCGAAGTTCATAATTGGCATCCACCGTTCCTTTATTTGTTACATTAAATTTATAAGGTTCGCTACTACGTCCAACAGCATCTGTTACTGGATAAGCATTTTCCACATGAATTGCTGGTCCCATACTATCATCAATATCAATCACTAAAGTACCTGTCTTCACGGTATTTGTTTTATCTCCTAATTTTAAATAGCTAAAAACAGCATAAGTAATTCCTAGCAATAAAAGAAGTACTAATAATGATAAATAACTTTGTTTCAATAAGTTCTTTTTATCCTTTTTTTTCATGACTTCACCCTCTATTCTATATTCATTATAATAAGTTTTATAAGTTTTGTAAAGAAAAAGAAGTTAAATCACTTCTCCGATTACATATGGATATTCATTTTTGACAATTCTTACTTTTACCATTTCATCTTTCTTACATTCTTTTTGTATTTTTACATATAAAAAATTTGAAGTATGCCCAAATGAATTTCCTTGTTTTTCCGTTTCAATTAGTACAACTTGTTCACTATTTATAAATCTATTCATATAGGCATTTTCTAATTCTTTTGAAAGAGCAATCAATTTTTTACTCCTTCGCTTTTTTAAATTTTCATCCACTTGGTTTTCCAGTTTGCTGGCTTTTGTACCTTTTCTTTTGGAATAAGGAAAAACATGTATTTTCGTGAATTGTAATTTTTTTATAAAGGCATAAGATTTTTCAAATAGCTCTTCCGTTTCGCCTGGAAATCCTACAATTACATCTGTAGTAATCGATATATTTGGCCTAATTTTACGAATGGCTTTTATTTTATCTTCATAATACTTGGTTCCATATTTTCGATTCATTTCTTTTAAGATTTCATCTGTGCCACTTTGCAAAGGAATATGCATATGATCCACTATAATTTTTGAATTTTTTAAAACTTCCAAAAAATTTGAATCTAACTCAGTGATTTCTATAGAAGAAATACGTAATCGTTTTAAGCCTTTTATTTTTTCTAATTCTTGTAAAAGAGAAGAAAACGTATAATTTTTATCGATTCCATAATGTCCTGTATGAATTCCAGTTAAAACAACTTCTTTATAGCCATTCTTAACTAAATCCTTGATTTCTTCGATTACCTTTTCTTTATCTTTACTTCTACATTTCCCTCTTGTATAGGGAATAATACAATAGCTACAAAAATTTTCACAACCATCTTGTATTTTTACAAAAGCTCTACTACGAGAACCAAATGTTGCCATTTGCATATTTTCAAATTGATCATCAAAATGATCATACAATTTAATAATTTGTTTTTTGCTTTTGATATGTTCATCGATTAAATCTAAAATATTGGCTTTATCTTTATTACCTATAATAATAGAAACTCCATCTTCCTTATAATCTTTATTTGCTTCAATAAAACAGCCCATAGCAATGATAATTGCATTCTTATTTAATTTAATTGCACGATGAATCATTTTTCTGCTTTTTGAATCGGCACTATTCGTAACAGAGCATGTATTGATAATATAAATATCATTCACATCATTAAAATCATTAATTTCATAATTATGATTTCTAAGCAAATTTTCAACATATTCCGATTCATAGGTATTTACTTTACATCCTAAAGTACAAATTCCAACTTTCATTAAAACTTTATTCTCTTTTCTACATATTCAACGACTTCATCGAGTGGTATAATCATTTGTTTCATAGTATCTCTATCTCTTATGGTTACTGTATTGTTTTTTATTGTTTCATCATCTACAGTTAAAGACCAAGGAGTTCCAATAGCATCCGCTCTTCTATAACGTTTTCCAATAGATCCAGTTTCATCATAACTTACCATAAAATAATTACACAACATATTATAAATTTCACGGGCTTTTTCACTATGATATTTTTTTATTAATGGGAATACTGAAATTTTCATTGGCGCTAAAAAAGGAGGAAACTTTAATACTTCTCTTGTGGTATGATCTTCTAATTCTTCTTCTTCATATGCATTAAATAATAAAGCGAGTATAGTACGATCTAGTCCATAAGTGGATTCGATGATATAAGGAATATATTTTTCATTGGTATCTGGATCCAAATATTCTTGTGAAACACTTGAATATTCTTGATGACGAGAAAGATCAAAATCGGTTCGATTGTGTGTTCCATTGATTTCTCCCCAACCAAATGGGAATTTATATTCAATATCGCACGCTGCTTTGGCATAATGCGCCAATTTTTCATGATCGTGAAATCTTAATTTTTCTTCAGGAAGTCCTAAATCCATATAAAACTTCTTACCATATTCTTTAAAATAATTATATAAGGCTTCGTCTTCTCCCTTTTTACAAAATGTTTGATATTCCATTTGTTCAAATTCAATGGTTCGAAAAGTAAAATTACCAGGTGTAATCTCATTACGAAAAGCTTTCCCTATTTGACCTATTGAAAAAGGCAGCTTGGCTCTCATACTTCGTTGCACATTTAAAAAGTTCACATATTCTCCTTGTGCATTTTCCGGTCTTAAATAAACTCTGTTTTTGCGATCCTTGGTAACTCCTCGTTGTGTTTCAAACATTAAATTAAATTGCCTAATATCTGTAAAGTTTGATTTTCCACACTTTGGACAAGGAACCTTATTTTCTTTAATAAAATCCATCATTTCTTCTTCGGTCATAGCATCTCCTTTAGAAGAATTGGTAAAATCATTAATCAAATTATCCGCACGATGTCTTGTTTTGCATTCTTTACAATCCAAAAGAGGATCCGAAAAACTTCCCACATGGCCAGAAGCTTCCCAAACTCTAGGGTGCATTAAAATATCAGCATCTACCTCATAGGCGTTCTGTCTTTGTTGAATAAATCTTTTTCTCCAAGCATCTTTTACATTATTTTTAAGTCTAGAACCTAATGGACCGTAATCCCAAGTATTGGCAAGTCCTCCATAAATTTCACTTCCTTGAAAAATAAATCCATATTGCTTTAAATAATTGACCATTTTTTCCATGCTAATTTGTTCCACAATTTTTCATCTCCTTTTTATATTCCTTCTGTTGTTTTTCCTGCTGATCGTGTTGATTATTATATTCCTTTATCCTAGTAATAGCCCCTTGCATCATTTCCCAAGGTAAACCATCTAAAATAATTTCACGGTTTTTCCCACTAAACACAACATAATCACATGGCAAATCGTTTAAAGTACTCATTTGTATAAAATTATCTGGATAATAAGGAGAAGCTCCAAATGTTTTGTAATGCCCTTCATTTATGCTAATTTTATCACTTTCGTTTTCTAAAATAAATTTTTCTATTGTTTGATCTAATACTTTTTGTTCATCCAATTCAAAAGCATTTGCTCTTTGATTGCACATAAATTCACAAATAATATTTTCTTGTTTATATTTATAGAAACTTCGATTGTCACGTATATTGCGCACAAATAAAAGATTCATATTTTCTTGTTTAAAAGCATAATTTATACTTTTTTCTCGTTCGTTTTTATAATCTGTAACGATTGTTTTTACCAATTGTTCATAGTAATCCACAAGTTCTGGAGAAGTTAAATCAATTCGAATATGATTTCCATCTATAAAATAAATTCGTATATGTTTTCCCCTTAGATTAATTCCACTTACTTGTTGTCTTAATAAAAGCGCTAATATGGCAGAATAGGATTTGGTTTTTCCTTCTTTAATTAGTTTTTTATAATAATCTAGACAAGCATCATTTTCTATGTCAAAATTACGTAGCATTTTCATTTCATCAACCTGAAAAAGCTGTTTCCCCTTTCTACCTTTAAATGCGGCTTTATTAAAATTACAAGCCAATATAATTTCTGGATCATTCATTGAATACATTTTTTTCACTCCTTTACATTAAACAAAAAAACTTCTAAAAAACTAGGGACGAATAATCCGCGGTTCCACCCTATTTATTCTAGAAGAATCTCTTTATTTATACTGCTGAATAGGTTTCCAAGCCCGTCATCGCACTTACAAGTCTATTATAATCTTATTAAAAATTTATGTCAATTATATCTATTAATTTTTATTTTTTTAAGAAAGTTTTAGGTTTATATTCGATAGAAGATTCATTTTTTTCTAAAAGATCATTCCTTAAAGTTGTTCTTTCATCAACCTTAGTTATAATTCTATGTTGCAATTGTTTATATTTTTCTTCGGATCCTTTTACCAATTCTACTATTTCTTTTAATTCCTTTTCCTTTTTTACCCTTTCTACTTCTTTTGCTTCGATTTCTTTTTTTAAACAATTATTTTTTTCATACACAGCTGTTTTCACTTTTTCTTTTTTTTCTTTTTTCGTTCCTTTTATTTTTTCTCCACAAATCATTTTTAAATAGTAATCTTGCTCTTTTTTCTTCTCCAATATTGAATTTGTAGTACCACCCAACATAAGAATTGCTGTTATTAAAGAGGATCCTATAATCACTCCATTATTCAGTAAATCAAATGTATTGAATAATGCAAGCAAGCTACCTAAGATGGCAATTAAAATGCCGCTTTCCACAACATTTCCAACAATCATTTGACTCCAGTTATTTGAAAGTTGATAATACTTTCTTTTATTTGAATTGTTGGTTTTAATGGTATGATTTAAAGAGGTAATTTTGCTATCTATTAATTTAATTGACATTTCTAATTCTTTTAAGTACTTCTGTTGTTCCTCCTTTGTTTTTTTTATTGCTAATGCTTCTTTAGAAAGATCTATAATTTCTTTCGTTAACGTTTCCATATGATTTTCCTTTCTTTGTAAAATAACTTTTAATAAACATTATGATACTACAATTCCTTTTTATTAGCAATATTTTGTAAAAAAAAAGAAAATAGCAAATAAATTACTTTTTTTCTTTTCCATTTTTCTTTTTTCTTTTGCTTTTTTTCATTAAAAGAATAAAAAGTAAAAGAATTAATAAAACAAGTACTCCACAAAGAGCTATAGTTAGATAAAATAAGTGATTATAATTTTCTTCTATTTTTTTACTGTATTCATCCGTA
Organism: uncultured Bacilli bacterium; assembly: GCA_947627405.1. Classification (GTDB taxonomy): domain Bacteria; phylum Bacillota_I; class Bacilli_A; order RF39; family UBA660; genus CALVUP01. Next base: position 9,576 of record CANQVY010000031.1, read on the forward strand.
TATCTTTGAATGGTATTTTCTTCTTGATCATATATATAAAGATTTTTTATACCTGTATCTAAATTTAAAGCATAAAACAAAGCATAATCTGAACTTTTCTTTAACTTATATACACTATATTCATTTCCATTGATATATTGCTTATATTCCTTATATTCATTTGGAATTTTTGATGTAGGCATATCCATTATGAATACTCTTGCTAGTGTAAATTGTTCCTCTTGAAATAATGTATATGTACCTTTATCAATATCACAGATATACAATTTAATATTATTATTTTCATCTTTTAAAGCAATCAGTGTAAATTTTGTCATCGAATCATAAAGTGCTGGAACTTCTTCTTTTTGAATTGTTATCTTAGTTTCTTTAAAATTTTTAGGAATCTCAATCTCTTTCAAACTTCTTACTACTTGGTATTTTGCTTGATCAATTTCCACATAAACTGGATTTTCTTCTTTTCGAGTGACTATAATTGTATATGTCTTTGTTTTTCCATTTTCTGCAATTACTACGACTCCATAGCTATTTTTTCCTACTTTTAATTGTTTTTCTCCTGTTCCTTTAATTGTAGCTTCCTTGTTATTTGCTGTTGCATTTATTTTTATTTTTTCGACTTCATTTTCTACTTCTACTTTATATTCTGTCACATCTTTTTTAAATTCTGGAGATAAAACTCCATTTGATACACTTAAACTTTTTAAATTGTTATCACTACTTAAATTTTTGTTGTCGTTATTTTTTTGGATAGAATTATTAGAAGATGAACCAGAAGAGTTAGCATTTACTTTAATACTTATTGATTTATTACTTAGATTATTCCATTTCCCAGTATTATAATCTAAAACTTTGACATTGGAAGCACTACAGCTAATCGTTCCCGTAGAAGTTGGATTTACACTTAATGAATAACTCTTCTTCTTTAAAGAATTTGACATATCATCATAATTTAAAGAGAGGCTTTTATTAATTCCTGATCCTTTACAAGTTAATGTTCCTTCAATACTAAAAATAGGTGAAGTATGATTTATTGTATAATATATTGTAACTTTATTACCAGGATTAGTTGTCCCTTTAGAACTACTTAAATTTCCACTTAAAGCATATCCGTTTATACTCATCATTATAAAAGAAAATATGCAAAATATAAATAATCTTATTATTTTTTTCATCACAACCACTTCCTATTGTAAAATTTTAGCGTAACCATAATAATCACGCAAAATTGCTAATGCATCCAATTTATCTATTTTTTTATCTTTATTAACATCACTGGATTCTTTAAATGCATCTGTATAAGTAATATATTTATAATAATGTCGTAAGACACCTAATGCATCTAATTTATCTATCTTCCCATCACCATTTACATCTCCATATATGACTACAGTATAAGTTTTGGATTCACTACCAAGTGTGACTGTTATCTTATCTCCTGTTACTAATACAGAAGTTGCTGCTTTTGTCTTTGCGTTTTTATCCTTAATTACTACTTTCATGGTAGAATCTACTTTTGTAAGTTTTGTATTCATATCGGATATTTTCGTTGAAGGATTTATTTTTGATAGATAATCATTTTCTATACCATATCCTGCCGAACTTACTTTTGCATCCAGACCTGACAAATTCTTTTTGATGGTCACATAATAAGTTCTTACTTCCCCATTTGCTGCTGTTACTTGGATTGGGACTTTTGTAGAATTGCTTGATAAACTAATCGTTTGGCCATTGTTTACTTTAACAGTGGCCGCAGAAACAACCTTTGTTGCACTTATTGTTGCAGTTGTTACATTCCCATCAAATTGTACACTATAATTGTTATCTGTTTTTGCTCCATCAAAATTAGATACGGTTAAAGTTTTTCCACCAGCTGTTACTGTAATTTTTGATAAATAATTGTTTGGATTATTTGAATTTGGTATAGATGTTGTCTCTGGCATATTGTTATAAACAGGTATGACAAACGTAAAAGATTGAGAACTATTTATTAATCCTATCGTTTCATACCCATCAAAACTATCTGACCCTTCCGTTGATGGTGCTTGTATATTTTGCATATACTGATGTTCATATTTTGTATTTTCTGTATAAGAGGCTGTATTAAACTTTTGAAAATAAAGTGTATCTTGTCCTTTGTTTATATAACCATTTCCAATGAATAAAG
>CANQVY010000032.1 GCA_947627405.1 uncultured Bacilli bacterium
AATGCTGGTCTATGATTACCAGTTTTTGCACTTATACCAGCATCTTTATAGATTTTATATATTTCATAATTTTTATATTCACACATAGCACGAAGTCTTTTTTCTTGTTCTGGTAAACTAAAACCCTCACGAGCCTGATCTTCTGTGCTGACTCTTATATAGATTCCTGCAATTTTCTTTTCTTCATTCATAAACTTTAATCCTTTCTTATTCTTCATCAAAAAAGAGGCGACAAAGACATTTTAATTGGTTTTATGTCCTTGACACCTCTAAAGTTTCATTATGTTAAATTTATTTTGTTTTACATTAACCCCTCAAAAACATAAAACTTCTTTTATTGGTTATTTATTATAGATACTTTTGATATAAAGTCAAGGCATTATTACCATTTTTTGCCTATTTAAAGGCGATTTTTTAAATAATCTTCTAGTTCTGATAGTTTTATCTTATTAGATAAGTTTTCAATAAATATCTCGTTAGAATAGTTAAATATTAGAAATGTTGTATCTTTTATAATAATTCTATTAGGTTCAATATAAGTTAAATTTGTCTTATCTATCTTTCTAATATTACCATTAATAATAGTGGGTGTTGTTTTAGCAAACTCACAAATAAACTCAATTTTTTTCTTTAACTCTTGTTCAATAGGTATTTCTTCTTTAATAATATTTACCATAGTTTCAATCCTTTCTTAAAAGGAATTAGTTTTTAAAATACAAAAAAACTAATCCAAAATTTGAATTAGTTATTTATTCTTAACTCGAAAAGTTCGAGCGTATTTCACTTTGGAGCAGATGAGGAGAATCGAACTCCCGTTCTAACCTTGGCAAGGTTATGTTCTACCATTAAACCACATCTGCATATATTTAATTATATCAAAAAAGTATCTTAATTACAAGATACTTTTTATATTATCTATTTCTTTTAAAACATTATCATTATAATTTAAATTATTAAAATAATAATCATAACGATAAATGGCAAATCCTTTATATTTAGATAAATTTCTAGAATAAATAATTTGTCTTTTTATAATATCATAGTTACTAACCCATTCATCATATCCACTACCTGCATATGTATCTTTATCCCCTGCTTTATAAAGAGATAATGCTGGAATTAATGAAATATCATTGGTAATTAAATTATTCCATTGTTCTATAGTTTCTGCGAAAGGAACAACATCATGTAAAAATCCATAATAAACTTGAGGCATAATAAAATCAATATAATCTTTAGAGGAACACCATTTTTTTACATCTGCATGATGGGTGTTGTAATTATTATTGATATTTCCATCAGGGGCAATACCAAATAAAATATTTTTATTATTATTCTTTATCGTTTTATATGCATTATAAATTAATTCATTAACAACTTCTAAATGATATTCTTTTAAACTTTTTTCTCCACCATTATTTACATATTCTTTATAATTTGTATAATCAATTTCCTCATTTGGATAAAAATAATCGTCAAACAAAAGACCATCAATTTGATAATTTTTACTCAATTCATCAATTCCATTAATAATTAATTTTTGTACTTCTTTGCTAGAGGGGTTAAAAAATATACCTTTATCCGCAATCACGTCTAAATGATTGGTATTAATCCATTGATACGCTACAGATTCTTTAGTAATTGTCGTTGGATCACTCACATTTCGTACACGATATGGATTGATCCATGCATATATTCTCATATTAAATGCATGTGTTTTTTTTACAAAATAATCTAATATATCTAAATCAAGTTCATCTCCCTCATTTGTAACTACCGTTGATGATGTGGGGAAATAACTTGAAAAATAAATACTATCCGCAAAAGGTCTTACTTGCAAAATAATTGTGTTAAAATTTGCATTATTAACATTATTCACCATTTCGTCGATATTTTTTTGTTTTTCTTCTTTTGTTTTGTTTTTCAATAATTTGGAATAATCAATATAAGAAACAAAAATGTATCGATCTTCGTCTGTCGTATTCATCACTGTCTTTGTTTCTTCTTGTGTTTTAGGTTTTGCCTTGTTCAAATTATAATCGATCATCCAAAGAGAAATCATGCAAAATACAATTGCAATCAAAATATACTTTTTCATATTCTTCACCTAATATAATCAAAGCATATAAAAAGTGATATTTTTGTCTATTATTGAAGATCAGATCTTTTTATTACATAAATTTTTTCATCTTTGTAAAATCCATAGAAAATATTACTTAAATTTACATTTTCTTTTTGAATCAATTTTTTTAACCATTTTATATCTTTATGTAATTGTCTTAAAGCATCTTCATCAATTTCTCCATCTAATATTAACGGAAGTGGATAGGTATCTGTTGTTCCTTTATTAAATACTGACAATCGTCCATTATTTTCAAGAATTGCATAATCTACTTCTTCTATACTTCGAATTGATTTACTTCTAAGCTGTGTAAGTAGATCGTCTAAATTATATCTTTGTTTTACCATTTCTTTAAAATTTACTTTTCCTCGATTAATAATAACAGCTGGCTTCCCTTCGAATAAATCTCTAATCTTTGTATTTTTGATTGTAATTTTTGCCATGATTACCTGAAAAATTACTAGAAAAAAGATGGCCGCTATAGGAATAAAAATATTTTCTTTATAATTTTCTATTCCCATTGCAGCTAATTCTGCAATTAAAACAGATACAATTAAATCAATAATACCAAGTTCCCCTACTTCACGTTTTCCCATCATTCGATAAACAATTGTAATCACAATGTAAAATGCTAATGTTCTAAGTATTACAATTAAAAATTCCATACAATCACCTAATTTTATTTTGTTAAATGTCATAACTTTTTATACAAAATAATAAAATAATATAGGTGATTTTATGAAAATACTTAAATATTTAAAGTCAATTGGTATAATTGTAATGCTGAATTTCATTCTTAGCTTGATCATTACTTTATTCCATTATTTTGATCTTTTTTCATCAAATGTAATTCAATCTTTTAAATTGATTAGTGTTATTCTATCTATGTTTATAGGAGGATACTTTGTTGGAAAGCAAAGTGAAAAAAAAGGATATCTGGAGGGAATAAAAATAGGTTTGGTTTTTATTCTTATCATCGCATTGATTACTATAATTAGTAAAAAATTTGAATTTAGTGCTTTGATTTATTATTTATTAATTGTAATTTCTTCTACTTTAGGGGCCATGATTGGAATACAAAGAAAAAAGGATTCTTAAATCCTTTAATTTTGTTTTTAAATCATGAATAGCAGTCTCTATGTCCTTTGTAAATTGATCTACTTTCTTTTGATCTTCTTTATATAAATCTTTTATAACCTTATTTTTTGCTTCTTGTAAAGCATTCCAACTTTCCTCGGTATAAGCATTCCCATCCATTGTATCTATGCTTTGAAGCACTTCATTTAATTTTGTATAATCTGCCTTTAAATGTTCTGGGCCTTTTTTTAATTCTGCAATGGCCTCATCTAACTGTAATTGTGTTACCTTTCTTTTGTTATATAAATTTGTAATGGTTTCATTTATCTTTTTAATATAATCCTGAATTTTATAATAGCTTGGATCATAATCATATAATTTTGTTTTAAGCTTTTCAATATCTGATTTAAAGGCTTGCTTATTATATGTATATAATTTAAAACTTGGTATGTTATAAGTTTCTCCTTCTTTTGTCACAGAGAATTTCGTTTCATCGTAAAAATGGTTTGTATAAGCATTATCTCCTGTATATTTATAATATCCATAAAAACCTAATGTAATTATTTGTCCATTCATTGTTTTTGTTTGATCTTTGATATTACCTATTAACTGAAAAGGTGTAGCGTCCTCATAACCAAATGCACTTGTTTTTGTAAAATTTGTATTTGGATTTGTAAAAGTAAAATAATTTTGTATATTGATTAAGTTCGTTTGCCCTAAAACTGTAGATACAGTATCTGTTTCAGCAAGAGAGTTTTTTGTTTGTGGATGTTCTATATAGATTTCATAGTTTTCATCTTGTCCACTTGCAAAATTGCTTTTATATGAAACATTCACATCTTGACTATCTAAAGTTTCACTAACATCCATATAAACACTATCTTTACTCACCTTCATATCAAATGATTCACTATCGTTTTCTTGATAAGTCAATTTAAATTCTTTGCTTTGTGTATCATTTAAATCGTATGGGATACTTGTTGTACTTAATGCATCTGCATAAGAATTATATGTATATTTAAATTCATCTTTTATAATTTTAGTATTTGTATCATTTTTAAGAGTTGCTGTTGCCAATCCTACTTGAGATTTAAAAGTAACCTTATGATCGATATCTGTCTTATTTTCCAAGATTAATTTAATCGTTTTTGTATGCTCGTCACTAGATGCCTTATCAATCACATATTGTCCATCACTATTTGGTTTATCCTGGGATACTTCCACATATTTTACAGTCACAGCATCATTTGTTTCATTATTTTCTACCATATAATTTAAATTATATTTTGCTTTCACAGTATTTGTATTCGTTAAAGTAATTGTTACTATTCTACTTGAATTTGCTTCTACGACTATAGAATTTTTTTCATCAAGTTCATCACTGCTCATATTACTTATTAAGTTTCCAACTACAATTCGAAAAGCTTTCTCTCTTTCTTGCGCAACAGTAAATAAAGCATAAGAAACATAGGTAGCTAACAAGATAAGGCTACCAAATATAATAAATAATAAATAAACATTTTTTGTACTTACTGTTTTTCTTAAGTAATAACCTAATTTCGTTTCATTCATTAAATTATTATAATTATTCTTAATTTTATTCATTATTTTTTTCATATCTATGCCCCTATCCTTACTATATCTATAATTATTATACGTGAAATTTGATTTTTTTTCAATAAAGAATAATTAAATCAATGATTTTCTCGTATATACATCAATTTTTTGATCAATATATACATCTATTTGACATTTATCAGTTATTTTAACAAAACCCAAGCCATTAATCACTATATCTTCATAATGATTTATATTATAAGTTTTTTTATTTAAATCTTTTAACACCTGACATTTTGTAGCGTTGTATCGTTTTACTTTTAAATCATTCGAAACATAAACAACAAAATTATTTTTACTTTCCCCAAAATAATCAATTCGAATCAAATTATGAATCACAATACATTGATTCTTTTTCATTTGATAAACTTTTGGTTTAATCTCTTTTTTAGGAATTACTTTTTTTAAGTCATTTGTAGAAAGAAAATTCAGTATGTTTCCGTTATCTACTAAACCTGGTGTATCAATTAAAGTTAAATGCTCATTAAGGGGAATTGTTATTTTATCCAATGTAGTTGAAGGCATTGGAGAAATGGTTAATTCTTGTGTATTGGTAGAATAATTTTTCAATAACTTATTAATTAAAGTACTTTTTCCGGAATTTGTTTTTCCTACCACGTATACGTTATTTGTAATTTGATAATACTTAATCTTATTTAAAAGTAAATCAATATTATAATTTTTCTCACTACTTATTATCACAATATCTTCAAAATCATCCGTTCTATTTTTAATATAATCTATAATTTTCTTTTCTTTTATGCTTTTTGGTAGAACATCTCTTTTATTAACTACCAACATAATTTTATTATCAATAAATTTTCTAATTTCCGTTAAATCTTGATCTAAATTGAGTATATCTACAATATATAATACTAAATCTTTCGTATTTTGAATGCTTTTTAATATTTTTATATATTCTTCATTGCTTTTTGTAACAGTCTGATATTCACCATAATTTTTCATTCGGAAACATCTTTGACATATATCATTTTCTAAGCTTGTAGTATATCCTTCATCTAATACATTACCATCTTGTAATTTAATACCACAGCCTTTACAATATTTTTCAATCATAATAACTACCTTTCTCAAATAAATTTTTCTTTTTTAAACGTACTAATACTTTTCTTTCCATCCAACGATTTATCGCTGTTATTTTTAAATCTTTTTTACCAAGTGGATCAACTAAAATGGTAAAAATATGATAAGCGTTTCCTGATAAAATATCGGTCATCAATTGATCTCCGATCATACACATTTCTTTTTTTTCACATTTGTATTTTCTTTTTATCTGAATGAAACCTTTTGGAAAAGGTTTCATAGCCATCGATATAAAATCCACTTCTAATTGATCACTATATTCTTGTACTCTTTTTTTTGTATTATTGGAAATAATTAAAACAGTAAAATCTTTTTTTAATTGATCAAATAATGTTTTTGTCTTCTTAGGCGTTTTTCTTTCATCAATCAGTGCAATGGTATTATCTAAATCAAAGATTAAATACTTAATACCTTTTTGTTTTAATTTTTTATAATTAATTTTAAAAATATCTTGCTTATACATATTTGGTACATATATATGCATAAAATCACCACTCTATTATCTTTATAATTGATCGTTTATATCCATTTTTATTTTTTATAAATAAAAAATAGTACTACTATTTTAGTTGAATGTATTTACTGGTACTTTCTTTTTTTGATGAGACTTCTTATATTTTTCTTCTGTTGCTTTCTCTTCTAAAATTTTAAATACTTTTGCCAAAGTATCTCTTTTTAAAGTCATAAAATACTTATTTTCTAGATCTGTGGAAACGGATTCCATCCTAACAGCAATTCCATCTTTTGCTCTTGCTAAAAACAAAGCTTTATCACCGAAAACAACATCAATAAACATTTTTTTGTTTTCATTTTTCAATACTTGATCAACAGCTGGAAATAAAATACTGTTCTTATTAAAATAAAAACTGGCATTGGTGTTTGTTGTACTGATCAATCGAATATCCAATCCATCTGCTGAATTACATAATACTAATCTTGTTTGGTTTGGTTGTATGATTTTTAATGTTTCAAACTCTTGATCATATTTTTCATAATCATAAACATATTTATTATCTACTACTTTCATACTACCACCATTATAATCATAGCACATATTCTTAAAGAATAGGCAAAAAAAATAAAATTAGACAATATTAGTCACTATTGTCCATTTTATTATTTTTAATAAATTCTCTTAAAAGTTTCGTTAAGGCTCGTTTTTCAATTCTAGAAACATAACTTCTAGAAATCTTTAAATCTTTAGCAATCTCTTTTTGAGTTTTTTCTTCTTCTTTATTTAATCCATATCTTTTTACTAATATTTCATATTCTCTTTTATTTAATACTTTAAAATATTTTTGCAATAATTTAATATTATCTTTAATATGTATTTCATCAATAAAATCAATTTTAGGTGTTTTTAATATATCAATAATTGTAATTTCATTGCCATCTTTATCATATCCAATTGCCTCATTTAATGAAATATTTTTATTATTTTTATTATTTCCTCTAAAATACATTAAGATTTCATTTTCGATGCATCTAGCACAATAGGTTGTAATTTTTGTATTATGATTTTTAGAATAACTATCTACTCCCTTGATAAGTCCTATAGTCCCTATACTAATTAAATCATCTTGATCGTTTAAATTGCTATCAAATTTCTTAACAATATGGGCGACTAATCTAAGATTATGTTCTATTAACTTTGCTCTAGCTTCTTTATCTCCTAATTGCATTTTTTTTATGCATTCATCCTCTTCTTCTTTACTAAGGGGTTCTTTAAATACCTCATTTGAATAAGAGGCCGTTGAAAAAAATAATCCTTTAATCAGATTGATTATACTTAACAACAAAAAAATCACTTCCTAGTTAAGTTTATGTCAACTTATCTAAGAAATGATTTGAATTTATTTTTTAAAGAATAAATTAGCACCAATTAATCCAAAAATAATTACTGCAAGTATTCCTATTACATAATTCATATTTTTGGGATTACCCTCTGCATTATTTACGACAGCACCTGTCAAAAAATAATCTGAACAATGCTTAATCTTAAATGTTACATAACCATTCTTTACTTGTAAATCATGATCTACATATTCAACTTTATCTTTTTCTTCATTGTAATAATATAAATATAATTTTTCTTTATCACTATATTTATCTCCTACATATACATTCATTGTAGCCTCACTTGGCAAATTTCCATGATGCGTAAAGGATAAATACGTCTTATCTTTATTCTCGGCGATTGCATCAATTTCACTTTTCTTTGGAGAAACAAATTTAAGTTCAAAGTTTAAGTCAATTTCACTTTCAATTTTATCTTTATCAAAGCTCCAAGAATAATATAAATTTCCATCTCTTTCGATGATATTTATGATGACTTGATCTTCCCGAATTGTTTTTTCTATTTTATACTTTTCTTGATCGACTCCATGCACTGTGACATATGGTGGAAGTTCTTCCATAGCAGTTGCATTTACAAAACTGGGTACACTAATCAAACAAAAAATTGTAAATACGATTATTTTTACTACTTTCATAGAACCTCCTTATCTTCTAAATAATTTTACAAACCTAATAATAATATGGTCAATGGAATTAATTGATATACAAACTTAATTAACATTAAAACAATAATATTACTCTTGTTCTTATAATATGCATATGATAATACAATAGATGGTACAAAATAGCTTAACATGTTATTCCATAAAGTTTTTTCTGTAAATCCTGTCCAGACAAAATTAATAATTGTATAAATAATACTACTGATTATAATAAACATCCACTTATTTTTAATAATATCATGTACAGATTCTCGAAATAATAGTTCTTCCGCTACAATAGCAAAAATCATCGTTTTAAAAATAGTATATAAAGAAGAAACTTGAAATAGTGAATTTATGGCTTGCGTATTATTATCTAAGTCCATATTAGGAATTAAGGCTTCTGTTAAAGCTCCCATTATAATATTGAATACAAAAATAATAATTACCCAAAAAACAATTATTTTTATAATTTTTTTTATGTTATAATTCTTTTTTAAATCCTTATAATCTTCACTTAAATTATCTTTATATGCAAGTACAATACCAATTAAAAAAATAATATCTGCAATAAAATTTATGATAATTGATGAACCAAACAATGAGGAAAAAACTTGTGAATATACAAAATAACATAAAAATGCAACAATCGTTTTTATCAATCTTTCTTGCTTTTTTATTTTTGTATTTATTTTTTTCATAATCAATACACCTTACTTTCACTATCATTATAACACAGATAAGATCATTTTCAAGTTTTAATCAATGAAAAAAGACTCAAAAATTGAGTCTCTTTACATTTTTATCTTATAAAAATCTTTTTAACCATGCCCACATATTCTAATCCTCCTTTCCTTTTCTATATTTCTACAATACCTACCTTAATAAATTACTCCTAACTCATTAAGCCAACCTCTTATTGTATATTTATTATACATCAGGTTTGTAAATTTTTCAAGTAGTTATCAACAACTTTCTTAAAAAATTTAATAGGTATGTTTTATATAAAAAAGCAGTACAAAGATATATAATTTTTGTACTGCTTAATTATATTATATTTTATCTATATTTTCATTATTCGGCTACTTCATAGCAGCTCACTTGTTTTTTGTCTTTTCCTAAACGTTCGAATTTAACGATACCATCTACTGTTGTATATAGTGTATCATCTTTTCCACGTCTTACATTCACACCTGGATGCATTTTTGTACCTCTTTGTCTATATAGAATAGATCCAGCGGTAACGAATTCACCATCACTTACTTTAGCACCTAATCTTCTACCTTCAGAATCACGTCCGTTCGTAGATGATCCTTGTCCCTTTTTATGTGCAAATAATTGTATATTTAACTTTAAAAATTTCATTGTTTCTCCTCCTTACTTAATACGAATATTTTTTGGATAATCCTGCGCAAGTTCATTCAATAAATTTACCATATTTTTAATTAATTTATCAATTATAGTATTTTCTTTCCTTTGATCAATGGTAAATTGATCTTCTTTTTGATTATAAGCAATTGCTGTTTGATCTATAGATAAACAAGCATTTACTGTTGTAATCACAATACTACTTACGGATGCACACACAATGTCTTTTCCATAATCGTCATACATTGCATGTCCTTCTATGATTATCTTATTAGGTAATACATTTACTTTGATCATCTTAATTACCCATTAATTTTTTTAATTTCTACTTTTGTATAAGGTTGTCTGTGTCCTTGTGTTTTACGGTTACTTCTATCTTTTGATTTATATTTGAAGATTTTAATCTTCTTTTGTTTTCCGTGTTTTACAATTACACCTTCAACACTGGCATTAGTAAGGATTGGATTTCCTATTTTACTATCAATCATCAATACTTCAGAAAAAGTAACTTTATCCTTTTCTTTTCCATCAAGTTTCTCTACGTAAATAACGTCTCCTTCTGATACGACATATTGTTTTCCACCAGTTTTAATAACTGCTTTCATATTTTAACCTCCTTTATAAATTTCTAGACTCGCTTTAAAGGTACATATATTATGTTTTTAAACCTATTCAATGCGGTTTGAAGTAGAGGCTTCAAACATCTAAAATACTATCATATATTATGAAAAAAGTCAAATATTTATTAATATTTTATTACTTCAAAAGTTAAATGAAAATTTTTTTATTATTTTTTCATTCTATTTTACTTTTATCATGACTTCTTCACTTTTTGTTATCTCATAATTTTCTCTTCTATTTTTAATAATATGTTCTACGACTTTACCAACAGTTGCTGCCTCACCTAAAATTTGACTATAAGCATCTTGCATATATTTTCCAATTAATGCATTTATACAATTTCTTTGATAAGTTGCTTTAACATTCAAAAGATCTGTACCTCCTCCGGAGGTATTGTTGGCAACAAAAATATCCTGGTAAATACTCGTCATGAGTGATATCTCTGTTGGATTTACTTCATATCCTAATTTTTCTTTTAAAGAATCTACATAATATATAGCTTTATCTGTAATTACTTCCGGTGATATATTGCAATTAAAATAATTCAACTGATCAAGAGAAATATCCATTGCTTCTCCATTAATTAAAATATATTCTAAAGAGTCTACTTTAATTTCATCTTTTACAAAAGCTTCGTCTAAATATTCTCCACTTTTATATGGAATTTTATGACATGCTTTATTTCGGGTTTTTTCTATATAGCCTTCTATAATTTCAGGAACAATAGCATAAAAGGATATTCCATTATCTGTAAAATTTCGGAAAGCTGAATTTTTTTCTGTTTTTATTCGATCATCGGGTATAACATAAATATAATCTTCATTATACTCTTTAAAATTTGATGATGTGTAAATTCGATCATTCCATCTGCATTTATAAGGTGATAAAATTCCATGCACTAATATACTATCCAATTTAAAGAAATCCCAACCAATTCCATGTAAACATCCTTTGGTATAAGATGCATCATTTGCATGCATATCCATTTGCTCAATTGTTTTTTGTTCTTTTACCTCTGTTATATTAATATAATCATTAATGACTGGATTTAGGTAAATATTGACTAATTCTTTTGCAGCCATAACCATTTTTTTAGCTTCCTCATTTCTTAAAAATTCAATATTCAAATAGGCAGCATCTGATTGTACAAATCGAACACGATCTAATGCATCAGCATCCTTTAATAAATAGGCTAGAAATTTT
>CANQVY010000033.1 GCA_947627405.1 uncultured Bacilli bacterium
AAAAGTAAGTGCATACTCATCACTACTATCCAAATATAAACTTGGGAAATTCTCACCATAAATCAAATAAGGATTCGTTCCTGTATGTTTAGGTTTTACTACCATAGATAACGTGTATTCATGATTTATATTTCCAACAAAAGGAACAACACCCTTTAGCTCTAAATATTTATCCTTCCATACACTTGATCCTATAAATGTAGTCGATGTATTCTTATTTCCTGATAAATCATACCATTTATCTATAGATGTATCTTTTCCATTTTCTGCATTATTAATTGCATCATACCAAATTTTCAAAGCATCTGTTGCATAAGTATTATAATTTTCTCCATTGATTAAAACTTTTCCATGAAAATGTTTACCAAGTACACTATTATCTGCTTCAATATTAATCCACATTTTAACATTAAATTTCTTTGTTTCTCCTGGTTGCAATGTTCCTTCTGCGATTTTATAGATTTTATAACCATCTGCATCATACTTATCCGTTGCCAAAGATTCTAAGGTTACAGGAGCTCCATCATTTACATTCATTTTAATATTACTAAAATCCAATAAATTTTGACTACAATTATCTGAATCGATCATAGATGCATCACTACCAACATAAACAACATAAGTAGAGGCTAAGGAACCTTTATTTCGAATAGAAAATTGATATCCTTTTGAATTTTTTCCATCCTCATCGGACATTGGATAGGTACTTTCCAAATTGATAACACTATTTTCATCTTCTTCGTAAGCCAATTCCAACGTTCCTATTGTAATAGTATTATAATCAGAAGTTGATAAAGAAGTAAAAACAGCATAAGCACTTCCACCTAGAACAAGAGAAACGGCTATTACAGATAGAATCATAATAAATACCTGTTGTTTCATTGTTTTTGTAAAAAAATATTTTTTGTTTTTATCTGCTTTTTTTATATCTTTTGCACTATACTTTTTCTTGTTATTCCACTTAGCCATAAAATCACCAATCCATTATTTTATAATATTTCATTATCATTATAACATAAAAAGGTATGTTTATAGTCTTTTTTTTAATTTTCTTTTTGTTTTTTGTATACTATAATCAACTTTTGATTCTTTGACATCCAATAAAATAGCAATTTCTTTATATTTAAAACCATTGAATCTTAATTCAAATACTAAAGAGTCAAAAAAATCCAAAAAATTTTTTAACCTTACAAATAAATTAAAAAAGTAAACACTTTCGCTTTCTATTTCTTCCTTTGCATAAAAATTCATTTTCTCATCGTCATAAGAAATAAATAAAAAATGATTTCTCCCCTTCCTATAATTTCTCTTATAAACTTCTTTAGCCAGTGTGTGCTCAATACAAAAATTCGCATATGTATAAAAAATGGAATGCGTATCTTTATAAAATCGAATAGCATTGTTTAATCCGATATATCCTATTTGAACTAAATCTTCAAAATCAATTGCCGTATCGGTATTCATTGCGTTATATTTTTTCGCAAGAGCTAAAACAATAGGTTTATACTTTTCAAACAAAACCTTTTTATATTCGTCATTATTGTCTGAAATTAAATATAAAAGTTCATTATCGTTTATCTTTTTATAATCCAATCTATCCCTACTTTCCTCTACTCCTTATAATTTCATAAATCATAATTCCAGAGGCTACAGATGCATTTAAACTATTTATTTTCCCATACATAGGAATTTGGGCAATAAAATCACAAGACTCACGAATAATACGACTCATTCCAAATCCTTCACTTCCAATAACTAAAGCAATTTTTCCTGTATAATCAATTTTTCTATAATCAACACTGTTTTTGATATCAGTTCCTACAATCCAGAAACCTTGTTTTTTCAATTGCTCGATAGTATGTTTTAAATTAGATACATTTACAATATTTACATAATCCAAAGCCCCTGCACTTGTTTTCATAACAGTAGCATTTACAGAAACACTCCTATTTTTAGGTAAGATAATCCCATCTACACCACTTGCCTCACAAGTTCTAATGATAGCTCCTAGATTATGAGGATCCTCTATATGATCCAAAATAACTACAAAAGCATCCTCCTTTTTTGTAATATCCTCTAAATTACAATATATAAAATCTTTAATTACCAGTATTATACCCTGATGATTTCCATCTGCCAACTTATCCATTTGTGATTTTTGACAATAAATTTTCTCACATTTTGTTTTTTCAATTAAAGAATTTATTTTTTTATCTTCAAAATTTGTTTGCAAATATATTTTTTCAACTTTTTCATTTTTTTCTAATATTTCTTTTGCAACATTTCTTCCATATACTAACATAATTTATCCTCCAAAATAAAAGCAATTAATTTCTCTATTCTATCCTTTTTGCCCATCAAATCCAAATATCCAATAATTGCCTCAAAAGCTGTTGCATACTTATAAGTAATTACATCACAATTTTTGGGATGATGAGTGTTTTTATAATTTCTTGCGCGCTTCATAACTGATATTTCTTCCTCCGTAAATATATTTCTATCAAGACAATCATTTAAATATTTAGCTTGTGCCTTTGCAGAGACATATTTAATTGCCTCCTCTTGTAAGTCTTTTACATAAACAAAACCTTTACTTATTAAAAATTTTCGAACATATAATTCATAAATCGCATCCCCTAAATAAGCAAGAGTCAAAGGATTCATTGTTTTTACCTCCATACAATCACCACCCTCATTCTATCATATTTTTATATAGAATAAAAGAAATGTAGTTTTACATTTCTTAATTTACTTGTAATGAACTTCTCTCACAATCAACTTTTATTTTTGTCTTATCTCTAGTCTTTTGTTTCGATGAATCAGTTTCTTTTGAGTTTGCTTTTCTTAAAAGAGGAACACAAATTATATCAAAAGGAAGATCAAGTTTTGCCAATTCAGGAAAACTTTGGCTTAATCTTTGAATTCCGTCTAAAGCTTCGTTAATCTCAATAGCCCTTCTTATTGGTAAGTAAGAGGCTTGAGAAAAAACTACTTTTCTTAAGATTTCATAACAAATTGAATTATCTGTTTTAAACATATACAAAGCAAGATCAGCTGCAAAAGCAATTGCTGAATCATTTTCACTGCTTGTAAATATTTTTGCCAAAGTTCTATCCTTTAAAAGCTTAGGCTCAGAAATATAACAATGCAATATTTTATCCAATGGGCCAAGAGCATCTATAGATAATAGAATTTGAATTATATTCATAGCTTCTTCACGGGTACTTATCCATACATTTTTTTGTGAAATACGACTTTCATTCCTCTTGAAAGGTAATTTTTTAAAACCATTTTGTGCAATCTCTGTTACATCATCAAGAAATGAAATATTATTAGCAGAAATTATTTTATCTACACAAAAATTACAATACTGTATGGTATCTTGTTTAAAATCCGAAATACAAAAAAGAATGTTATGAATACATTTCAATTTTACCTCAAAATCATGGTCACTCTGATCTTGAACAGTAATTAAACTTTCCATTGCTCGTTTAGCAATAGGAAGAAGATTTTCATCTTTAATTATCTCTAAATAGGAACAAACATTATATAAATTTTTTAAATGTTCTTTCATTTTTTCTTTACCATAAGTCTTTTCCAAAAGATCAATCAATTCATATAAATAACTTATTTTCATAATTATTTCTCCTCAAATTTAGTTTAACTAATATTATATTAAAAAGCCATTCATTATCAAGAAAAACTTTTCTTATTTTAACGTTCGGTTAACAAGCACATAGTTATATATAGAAAAAAAACGCTCAGATCAACCGAACGTCTTTATTTTTAATGAAAGTTTTTCTCTCATATTGTATTTTAAAAGTCAACTATTATTTATTGAAATTTTTTTATTTATAATAAGTTGTTTAAAAAAAATCGCAATAAACTTAATTATTTAATAATAACAATGAAATTAATCCAAATATTAATTCCATTACAACAAGCAATATAATACCTTTAATATTACTATTTTTTCTCACCGATTTTTTTGGATTGTTAGGATTATATTTAATTTCTATTTCTTTACCTATCATACTTTTAAATGGATTATTAGACCTTGATTCATTTATAAAAGATTCACAATAATAATATATTTTATTATCGACAGTATATTCTGCTATCATTGTATATGTATCATCTGCTTTTTCTATTTTATTATCCGTAATTTGTCTTTTATTTATTGATACACTATTTTTGCTAATATGAATGAATGGAATTCTATTTATTATTTTATCAACTTCATTTAATTTATTACTGAAATTTTCTATTTTTGAACCAATATTTGTTGTTTTGTCATATTCTTCTGGAAAATATTTTCCCCATTCTTTAGAGCCTAATATTACACTATCTATCACCAAAGCTTTTATTGATTTATATCTAATAGATTTAAATAAATCTATAACACTCGAAATAATTCCATATAATATTATTAATTGAAATACAACAATAACGATAATTAATATAATTGAACTATTATCCATATTACACACTTCCTATTTTTTTACTATAGACCGAATATAATATATATTTTTTTTCATAAACTATAATATTTAATCAATATAAAATATTTCTCTTTTGTCAACTGGGTCAATTTTTATTTTTGAATCTAATTTTTTTGTTTTTGAGCTTTCAATATCATACATATAAAAATCTTCTTGCGTATAACTATTAGTATATATGATCTTATGATTAGATTTCATTAAAATAGAGATTTCCCCTTTTTCAGGTTTATAAATTTTTTTCTTCTTATTTGTTTTAGTATCATATTCTATCAATCCGCTATCTTCTATAGAATAATAAATTTTATTATATTTGTTATCAGTACCATAAAAACTTGAACTTCCAACTTCATCACCATCTATAACACTTATAGTCTTATCATTAATATTATAACTTCTCAAATAATTATCATCTAGAGTTTGATAATAAATATTACCATCTATAACTCCAAAAGTATATAACTCTCCAAGTTCTTTATCAATTACAATATAATCTTGTTCATAATTACCGTTTCCTTGACCTAAATCTATTAATGCAACTTTCGCATCACCCATTGCGCCAAATTTAAAAGAATCATAATTATAATAAATTTTACCATTATAATATGAAATACTATGTATGTTATCAACATCATTTGCTATTTCTATTTCTTTATTATCTGTAGTTAATGCTACAATTTTTAAATCATCTTCTAAAAATTTAAATGCATAAACATTTTTCAATTCACTATTTACTTTGTCGCCAGTCATTCCAATCGTATATAAATTCTTGTTATTACTAGACTTATTTTCTATTATAAATAGTGAAAATATTAAAATTAATAAAACAACTAATACTATAATTCCAATTTTAAGAAAATTTCTTTTTTTCTTTATCTCATTTGTGGGTCTACCAACTTTGTTTTTAAATAACGACACACTATCAACTCCTATTCTAAAAATATTATATCAAAATTCGATGACCAAGTAAACTCAAAATTATAAATAAAAGATTTTCAATAAATGATAGTTGACTTTTAAAATTCAATATAAAATTTTAAAATTACCAACGACCCCAAAAAGAAATTTTGAAAAAATGGAGATTTTAATGTTCTTATAAACACTAATTTATTTAACGCTAATACTAATGTAATAATACCTAGCTTTAATAGTCAATGTCAAAAAAAACAACCTTACAGTTGTTTAATCTCTATCGTTTCCTATTAGAATAAGAACTAATCTTAAAATTTGCAATAAGTTTGTAGCCACACTAGCCACATAAGTTAAAGCCGCAGCTTTTAAAACCTTTTTTGTTCCCTTTACCTCTGTATCAGTAGCTAAATTATATTTCCTTATTTCAATTCCAGCTCTTTTACTAGCATCAAATTCAACAGGCAAAGTAATCAATTGAAATAGTAAAATAACCAATTCCAAAGCCACTCCAATCCATGCCAAATTTGTCATTCCAAAAATAAGTCCTATTAAAATTGCAAAATAACCAAATTTAGAAGAAAAATTAACAAAAGGAACTAAGAAACTTCTAAATCGCATAAAAGTATAATTATCTTTGTCTTGTAAAGCATGCCCACATTCATGAGCTGCAACTGCAATACTGGCAACACTATCACCATGAAAAATATCATGAGAAAGGCGAACTACTTTTCTACTAGGATCGTAGTGATCACTCAATATGCCTTCTGTTTCTACAATATGCACATCTGGAAGTCCATTTGAATCTAATATTTCTCTAGCAACATCAAATCCTGTCACACCTTTTTGATTCTTTATTCTTTTATGCTTTTTTATTGCTGAATTTACACCAATCTGTGCAGCTATCGTTATAATAATACCTATTAAAATACATAAATCACTTAATATATAATAATCCATACATATCTTCCTTTCAGATATATTGATTATATCATAAATTCATTTGCTTTTAAAGATCTATATATAAATTCTCCTATTTCCTTGACATAAACTATCTACAACTTGCTCATCAATCACATCTTCAATAATTTTATCAATTTTTCGAGCTCCAAACTTATCAAACTCACTTTTTTCAACAATATCTGTAATAATTTTATTACTAATCTTAATATTTACCCCATTTTGTTTATAATGCTCAATTAAGCTTTTTATTTTTTTTACTACTATTTCTTTAATATTTTCTTTATCAAGTGAATGAAACATTACAATTTCATCGATTCTATTTAAAAATTCCAAATTAAAGTATTTTTTTAATCCATCGATCATTTCTTCTTTATTTTCCAAAAAACCTACTTTTTCTTTATGGCATCCTGCATTTGAAGTCATGATAATAATTGTATTATTAAAGTAAATATTTCTACCTGATGCATCTTTTATTTTACCCTCTTCTAATATTTGTAAAAACAAATTTAATACAGCCGGATGGGCTTTTTCAATCTCATCAAGCAATAATAAGGAATGTGGATAATTAATAACTTTCTCAAATACACTATTTTTATCATTATACCCTACATAACCAGCTGGAGACCCTATTAATTTATTAATGGATGCCTCATCTTTATATTCACTCATATCCAACTTAATTAATCGATCTTTACCAAATAAAGCACAACCATATTGCCTAGCTAAATACGTTTTCCCTATACCCGTAGATCCTACAAATAAAAAAGATAATGGTTTTTCAATTTCTCTATAATGATAAAACATTTTTTTTGTACCTTTTAATAATTTATGGATAACATCTTTTTGGCCCCTTACTTCCTCTTCTAATTTTTTAGAAATATTTTTTAAAACTTTTGTATAGTTTTCATTATCATATACTTTTACTTTTCCTTTATATTCAACAATATCAATAATATCCTTTTTTTCTACCAAATTTAATTTTTTACTTTTTTCTTTTTTTAATTCCAGTTTATTTACCTCTTCTTCTAATTTTTTTTGCTTTAAATATAAATTGGTCGCTTGCAAGAAATTATCTTTTTGAATTAACTGTTTTTTTTCTTTCACTACCTGATGAATTTGATCATTTAAACAATTAATTTTTTTATCATAAGGATTGCTTTTAAGACTTACTTTTGTACAGGCTTCATCCAATATATCAATTGCTTTATCCGGTTGCATTCGATCGGTTATATAACGATTCGATAACATAACAATATATTTTAATAATTCATCACTGATTTTTACATGATGATATTCTTCGTATATAGGAGAAATTTCTTTTATGATTTGTAATGTTTTTTCACTATTTGGCTCCTCAAGAATTAAAGATTGAAATCTTCTTGCTAAAGCTCGATCAAACTCAATGAATTTCTTATATTCTGTAGTTGTTGTAGCACCAATTATTTGAATATTTCCTCGAGCTAAAGCCGGTTTTAAAATATTCGATGCATCGATTGCACCTTCAGCCCCACCAGCTCCCACTAAAGTATGAATTTCATCAATAAATACTATAATGTCTTTATTATTTTCTAATTCTTTAATGATTTTATTGATTCTTTCTTCAAATTCTCCTCTATATTTTGTACCAGATACCAAACTTGCCATAGCAATTGATATGATTTTTTTATTTTTTAAATATTCTGGTACTAAATCCATAGCAATCCTTCGAGCCAATTCTTCAACTAAAGCCGATTTCCCAACCCCAGCTTCTCCAAGTAACAATGGATTATTTTTTCTTCTACGACACAAAATTTCTATCAAACGATTTACTTCCTCATCACGTCCTACTACCGGATCTATAAGACCTTTTTTCGCTTGAGAAACCAAATTGCTTCCATAATCATAGATTTTAAGTTTTTTTGTTTTATCATTTCTTTTATTTTGACATTTATTAAAAAAATCACTATATAAAGCATCCACATTTATATTCATAGAAAGCAAAATACGAATAGCTATACCTTCTCCCTCTTCTAACAATGAAATAAAAATATGATCTAAAGTAATAATAGCATTATTGTTATCTTTACTATCCAAAATTGAAGACTCCAAAACTCTCTTTAAAAGAGGAGTATATAAAAACCAACTGTTTTCTTCTGTACCATAACCAATCATTTCTATAATTTTATTTTTAAATTTATTATAATCCACGCCCATCGAATTTAATTTCCTTGATACACTATTATCCATACTTAAGATAGATAACAATAGATGTTCACTTCCTACATATGGATGTTTTAATTTTTGCATTTCTCTCTTAGAATTTATAAGTATTTTTTGGCATTCTTCAGTAAATTTAGAAAACATATAATTCTCCTTTCAAACTATTCTATGCTTATTATTTACTAAAAAATAGTTTTTAAACAAAAAAGTCATAATCGCTTTTTCCCTAATTGCTATAAAGAATGATTGTTCATTGCTTAAAAAAAGGGCGATATTTATTATAATTATGATAGAATTAAAGTAAAATTAAAAGGACTGTCACCCGTTCAATTTAGGTTACAATCCTTGAATAATTAAACTGTCCCACTTTTGGGGTTCAGTTCAATATCGTCTTTTCAAATTATATAAATGTAACTATTGTAAATATGATAAGTAAAATAACAAGTAATTCAACAAATAGTTTCCAAATATGTTTCAACCATTTTCCATATGGAATATCTAAGTAAGCTAGAGTTCCCATTAATAGAATACTAGTAGGTGCGACTAACATAGTAAGTCCATAAATTGATTGAAAAATAATTCCGATTAATGGATAAACTCCCGTATCTTTGATAATAGATACCATATAAGGTCCTACACTATTAATAGAGTATAACAATTCTACATTAAATACAGAAGATAAAAATGCAGTTATGGTAGTCGTTATTACATTAAATCCTTTGCTGATATTTAGAACCCAATCATATATTGTCAATTGGAAATTATTATAAGTAGCTATGATCAATATTAAATAGATAAAATACATAATGAATGCTGGAGTTAAAGCTCTTTTTACTCCTTGACCAAATGAAGTAAAAAAGTCATCCACTTTAACTTTATAACATAGAGCAATAATAATCGTAGCAATTATCAAACATGCTCCAACACTCATCATATCCCAATTACCAAATGATGGAACAGATCCTAATAACTTGCCAAAGATTGGAAAACCTCCAATACTGAAAGATGTAACCTTCGTTGTAATCGTATCAAAGAATGACAATCCAAAGATACTTGCCCAACTAAACATAGCAATAGCTACAATGACTAAGAATAAATCCATTACTACCACTAATGGCCAAATTTTTTTCTTAGTCTTTGTTGCTGCAGGAACATATTCCTTAATTTCTTCTGCTTTTGATTTTTTTAATTTATTGTTTTTTGCATATCTTAACACATTAAACAACAATACAACAATTGCGATTATCAATATAATAATTTTTGTAATAATTTCATCGTGAATACCTATAGATAGATAATTATTAATATAATAATTAACATCTGTTGTATATAAGGATCCCATAATTCCAACCATTACAGATCCAACAGTTACTGTTGCAGCTAATAGTTTATCAAATCCCATTAGCAACAAAACTGCAATAACAAATGGAAATAAAAATAGCAAAATTGTTGTAAGTCCTACACCACCAGCTAGAAGTGCAAAAGCTACTGTTACAATGGAAATAAACAACAATTCTCTACCTTTGAAGGCATCTACTACTTTATCTAATAATCTTCGATAAGCCTCTGTTTTCGATAAAACTCCATAAAATCCACCAACAATTAAAGCATAAATTAATATTTGGTAGAAATATTGAAAGCCTTGGCCAAAATAACTAAAGATATCAAATATCCCCATTTGTGCTCTTTCACCAATACTAAGTGTCGTTGAAAATGTTGCAGTTGGAAAAACCCAAGTCAACACAACAACAGCTAGTAAAGCGATAAGTACTACTTTTAAAATATTATGTTTTCTCATATTAACCCTCCCACTAACATTATACAACAATTCCATATTTTTACAAACAATTTCAGAAAAATTATAGAAAAAAAATAGACTTTTGCCTATTTTAATCATTCGGTTTCATTGTAGGAAATAATAATACATCACGAATAGACTCTTGTTCTAAGAATAGCATACATAATCGATCAATTCCATATCCAATTCCCCCAGCGGGTGGCATGCCATATTCTAATGCTTCGATAAAATCCATATCGATATCATTTGCTTCATCATTTCCTAAATCTTTTTCCTTTAATTGATCTTCAAATCTCTTTAATTGATCAATTGGATCATTTAATTCTGTGTAAGCATTCGCAAATTCTTTACCTCCGATAAATAATTCAAAACGATCCACAAATCTAGGATCTTCTGGATTTTTCTTAGTTAATGGTGAAATTTCAATTGGGTGCCCATATAAGAATGTTGGCTGAATCAATGTTTCTTCAACATATTTTTCAAAAAATAAATTAATAATATGGCCAACCGTATGTTCATGATCTTGTACTTCAATTTTATGCTCATGTGCAAGCTGTAAAGCCTCTTCCACCGACATAGTTTTTTTAAAATCAATTCCTGTCACATCTCGAATAGCATCCACCATGCTGATTCTCTTCCATGGACCTTCAAGGTTAATTTCATGACCACTCCAATGATAGGCCATTTTCCCAATGACTTCTTTAGCAATTGTCTGATACATAGATTCTGTTAAATCCATCATTCCTTCCAAATTAGAATAAGCTAGATAAGCTTCCATTAAAGTAAATTCAGGATTATGTTTTGGATCC
>CANQVY010000034.1 GCA_947627405.1 uncultured Bacilli bacterium
CATATTGATAAAAAAATGATTGTGCTTGTATTAGGTCTTATCCTTATAAGTTCAATGGTTCATTTTAAACTTTTTCTTTTGATGGATTTATTTGTTCTATTAATTGTTTTTGTTTTTTTGTTAAAAAACAAGAAAATAGGGCTTTGTGCTTTGTTTATTTATCTACTCGTATTTGGCTTGATTTGTGTTTCTCAATGCAATTTAATCTCTAAAAAAGAATTTTATACAGCCAATGATGAGACTGTAAATCACACAATTGAAAAAGTATTAGATCAAGAAAAAAACATTTATCGTTTTAATTATGATGAATATGATTTGTATCATATTAATGATATTTTAAATACAAACTATTATAGTAGTTCGGTATATTCTTCTTTATCGAATTTAAACAATCGAAAATCTTATATTTCTCTTTTTAATAACGAAATTAGTTATCGGAACAATATGATTTTAAGTGCAAGTAATAATGTTTTGTATAATGTTTATATGGGAAATAAATATTTATATTCCAAACACAATCAAATGTATGGTTATGAGAAGAAAAAAAAGGATATCTATGTGAATGAAGATGTTTTACCAATTGGATATTCAACTTATAAAGTAATGAGTTTAGAACATTATAAAAAGTTAAAATATCCGTATAATATGGAAGCATTAATGAACTATATTGTTGTAGATGAAAAAAGAATGGTGAATGATTATAAAACGGATATTCAAGAATATAATTATGATTTTTCAACTATTTTCCAAGATAATCCATATATAAAAGAAAAAGATGGGCAATACATCATTAATAATACAACAAATAAAGATTTAGTACTTACAGCTAAGTTGGATAAAAATTTAAAAAATAAAATTTTAATTGTAAATTTTGATATGGCATATAATGAAAGTTGTTCTATTGGAGATCAATATATTAATCTGTTTGGCCAAAAAAATGTATATACATGTAAAGAATGGAAATATAATAATCAAAATAAAAATTTTAATTATGTTCTTTCTTTAGATAAAATAGTAAATAACAATATTGTTTTTTCTAAAGGAAAACATGTAATCCATAATATTAAAATGTATTTATTGGATTATGATGAAGTAAAAAGTATTCATGAAGAAGTGGATGAATTTGTTTTTGATAAAGACAAAACAAAAGGAAATACCCTTGTAGGAACAGTAAATACAAAAGAATATGGTTATTTTATGCTTACGATTCCTTATGATAAAGGTTTTAAAATTATAATGGATGAAAAAGAAGTGGCGTATAAAAAAGTTGATCAAAGCTATATAGGATTTAAAATTAAACCAGGAAAACATAAGATTACAATTACTTATCAGGCTCCTTATAGTAAAATAGGGAAAATTATTAGCATTTTATCTCTTATTGGATTTGGACTTTATTTATATAACGAAAAATTAAATAAAATAGACACCAGAAAAAACTAAAATATTTTATATAATGAAATCAAAACGAATTTTTAAATAACTAGTAAAGTTTTATACTAGTTATTTTATTTTCTTTAAAAAGTATGCTATAATTGAAAATAGGTGATGATAATGAAGTACAGATTTAAATTTTCAGTATTGATACCAATATATAATGTTCAAGATTATATTGAACAAACAATTCAAAGCGTAATCAATCAAACGATTGGATTTGAAAAAAATATACAAATTATATTAATTAACGATGGTTCTGTTGATGATTCTGAAAAAATATGTTTAAAATATAAAAATAAATATCCAAAAAATATAGTTTATATTAAACAAAAAAATATGGGAGTATCTGCTGCTAGAAATAATGGTTTAAAATATATAAAGGGAAAATATGTAAATTTTTTAGATTCAGATGATTTATGGGAAAAGCATGCTTTTAAAAATGTATGGGATTTTTTTGAATGCAATTACAATAGTATTGATTTAGTAGCCTGTCGAATAAAATTGTTTGAAATGACTGATAAATATCATCCGCTTGATTTTAAATTTTATAATCAAAAAAACAGAGTAGTTGATATTAGTACAAATTATGAATATATTCAATTAAATGGGCCAACTACTTTTGTTAAAAATAAAATAGCAAAAAAATTTTTGTTCAGAGAAGATTTAAAATATGGGGAAGATCCACTTTGGGTAAATCAAATTATTTTGGAAAAAGAAAAATATGGAATTATTACAAATGGCCTTTATTTGTATAGAAAAAGAAAAAATCAAAATTCCGCTTCCGATATGGCTGATCAAAATAAAGATTATTTTTTAGATCCTTTAAAAAAATATTTAAATGAGCTATATACTTCATATATGAAAAAACATAGGCAATGCGCAAAATATTTGCAAACATTATTTTTATATGAATTACGTTGGAAAATCTATCGTCGTTTACCTAACAATATATTAAGTAAAGAAGAAATAAAGGAGTATAACGATATACTTATAAAGTTGATTCATAGTATTAGCCCTGATGTGATTATCAATAGCAGATTCTTGAATATTTATCTTAAAATTTATTTTTTAAAATTTAATGATAAAACTTATTTTAAAAAAATAGAAATTTTAAAAGATAAAATATATTTTAATAATAAAAATTATATGTTGGAAAATTCGCCATTAAAAAATGTAACGTATCTTAAGTTTTGTTCTACTAAAGATACATTCTCTATATATGGGAAAATCAAACCGCTTTTTTGCGAAAAAGAAATTAAAATTTTTTTACAGGATATAGATACAAAAGAACAATTTGAAACACAGTTATATCAAATAAAAAATAATACATATTATTCTTCATTAAATGACATGATTTCAACAGAATATATTTTTACAGTTTCTATCCCACTTACAAAGAATGTAAGAAAATTGAAATGTATAGTTTATTATGGAAATAAGATGATATTTACAGATTTTAAAATTGTATCAACATATAGTATTTCTCCTTTATACAAGCAGTATAGAAAGATTGATCAAAATGCAATATTAAGAAGAGACAAAGATAGTTTATTAATAGAAAACTATTCCTTTTCTAAAATGATAAAAAGAGAATTCATCTGTCTTTTCGACCTATTAAGAAAGCATAAATTAAAAACATTCCAAAATAGAATTTTATATCCTATAATGGAATTTATAAAAAATTTATTCTATTTTATAAAGAGGAAAAACATTATTTTGCTAGAAAGTAATCCTGATTTTTCCGATAATGCAAAAAAAATTTTTGATTGTTTAATACAAAATAAGGTAAATGAAAAGTATAAAATTGTATGGTTTGTTCAAAATGCTGATAATTTTAAGAATTTAAAAATAAAAAATGTTCGTTTTCAAACTTTTTTTGGGATTCCTAAAAAGTTTAGAAGTAAATATACGAATTATTGTTATAAATATGCTAAGATAATACTGGATGGAAATAAATATATTAAAAAATCAAATAAAAATCAAATTAGAATACACTTGAATCATGGAAGTCCTTTTAAAAATGCTCTTCAATATAATATAGGTATTGGTGATGTTGATTATATAATAGTTCAATCCGCTTTCTTTAGAAGTACAGAGGCAAAGATTAGAGGAACTACTGAAAAAAAAATACTACCTTATGGATTTCCAAGAAATGATGAATTATATAAAAAAGAAAAAATTAAATTTGATATTATGGATAAAGTAAAGGGTAAAAAAATATTATGGTTGCCTACATATCGAAACCACGCTGATTTTATAACTAACAATCAAACTCTTAAATTTGGATTGGCTTGTATAAAAAGTAAAAAAGAATTGAATTTGTTAAATCAATGTTTGATTAAAAGTAATACAACTATATTTATTAAATTTCATCCAAAAGAGGATGTATCCGTAATAGAAAAATGTAATTTAACTAATATTATAATTTTAAAAGATGAGGATCTTATAAAAAAACAAGTAAGTCTATACCAATTATTTAATAAAGTTGATGCCTTGATTACAGATTATTCTTCAGTTTACTTTGATTTTTGTCTTACTAAAAAAAATATTGGACTAGCCATTAGCGATATTGATGAATATATTAAATTACAAGGAAATTTTCAGTATAATTATAAGGATGTAATAAAAGGAAATTATATGTACAATATTAATGATTTAATTGAGTTTGTAAAAGATGTAGCGGCTAATAGAGATAGAACTTATAAAGAAAGAATGAAACTTGTAAAAAAATATGATGATTATAGAGACGGTAAATCTACTGAAAGAATATATGAATTTATTAAAAAATTTTTATAGGTGAGAAAAATGAAAAATAAAGATAATAAAGGTAATAAGATCATAGGCAATCCTACAATGATAAATACTAAAGTAGAATTTGAGGGGGAGAATAATATATTCTACTGCGAAGAAAATATAACGATTAAAAATTCACATTTAAAATTTCGTGGTAGTAATTCAATAATTTATTTGAGTAAAAATAGCCACATTTATATGTTAAACATAACTGTACATCATCAATGCTCTTTCTATATGGGAAAAAATAATTATATAAATGATTCATTAAATGTTGTTATATCTGAAGGTAAAAATGTATTTATTGGTAATGATGGATTATTTTCATTTGGTATATGGATTCGTACAGCTGATCCACATTTGATTTATGATGTACATACAAATCAACGTATAAATGATAGTAAAAGTGTTTTTATAGGCGATCATGTTTGGTTAGGGCAATCTACCCTAATTTTAAAAGGAACAAAAATTGCCTCAGGCAGTATTATAGCTGCGGGGGGGGTAGTATCTGGAAAAACAGTTTTATCGAATGCTATTTTTGGAGGAAATCCTGGTCGATATTTAAGAAAAAACATCTATTGGGATGAAACCTGTAGTCATTACTTTACAAAAAAAGAAACAAATGCACATAAAAAATTAAGAAATAAACAATTTATTTATAAAGAGAGTGCTCAGGAATATATTCCTTTTAGTACAATTGACGGAGATCTATTAAATGTTAAAACGGCAAACGAAAAATTAAAGATTATAATGGAATTAGAACATAATAAAAATCGTTTTGCTATAAATAAAATAAAACATGATCCTTTGAAAGGACCAAAGAAAATATTAAAAAAAATTAAGAAAAAAATCAAGAAAATAATGATTGAGGTGTAAAAATGAATGTAATCTTATTGATGTCTGGAGGAGTAGGTAGTCGGTTTGGCGCGAACATTCCAAAACAATATGTAAATTTAAATGGAAAACCCGTGATTGATTACGTTTTAGAAGCTTCTTTAAGATCAAAACTTGCAGATAAAATTGTGGTTGTAATGGATGAAAAATATAAGAACATATCTAAATTATTGGCTTCTGATAAAATTGCAATTACAAATAATGGAAAAAATCGATATGCATCATTAAAAAATGGATTAGAATACATAAAAAATAATTATAAATGTGACAATGTTTTGATTGTTGATGCTGTAGCTCCTTTTATATATCCGGAATTAATTGATAATTATTTTTCGAAACTTGATGAATTTGATATAATTTTGACGGGGCAAAAAATTACGGGAGCATTATGTGATTTTGAAGGCAATCCATACGATAGAGAAAACTATTTTATGTCACAAGCGCCAGAAGCATTTAAATTTGATATGCTTTATGAAAACGTTGATTATGATACAAAGTTTCAAGCTATTTCTTCTTTAATGCCAAAAGATGCTAAAAAATTTGTTAACTTCAATTTTAAAAACAATTTAAAATTAACCTATGATTTTGAACTTAAATATGCTGAATTTTTATTGAATTATCAGGAAGAAAGAAATATGCAAAATTTCGATAATATTTCATCTGGGGAATCTTTTGAAACGAAGGGTTTGAGAAAATATTTGCTTCGTTCAAAAAAAAAGAAAACAACAGAGTGGTTAAATAATATCTATTTATTTTATAAAGAATTAAAAAATAAATATGGAAATTTTAATGAATTCACACTAAATCAATCATCAAATTATGGTTTGGTAATATTGATTTCCACGAATGGTAATTATGAATTTGTTTTAAAATTAATTCCTGACTTTTTAAACCGATATAAAACTGAAAAAGCGGCTTATCAAATATTTGATCCTTCATGGATGTGTAAATTATTGGAATATGATGATAATAATGGGGCTTTATATCTAGAAAAATTGGAAACGATTAATTCTAAAATATTTGATAACAATATGAAATTAACTGCTTTTTTTGATAAAGTTTTCTCAACTTCAATAGAATATGACCAAGAAAGTCATCAATTGTTTGAAAAAATTATTGATAATTTAAATACAAAATTAAAAAAGATTAATAAGTTGCCTTTATTTCAGGAAAAATTCAAAGAAAAGCTTGAAAAAGCTATTCAATATTATAATCAATTTTCTGATGCACCATTAAAATTGATTCATGGCGATTTAAGAATTGAGAATATTATGCAATTCAATGATGAATATAAGGCAATTGATCCCATTGGTTATATTGCTCCACTAGAAATGGAACCAGCCCGTTTTATTATAAGTGATGTTTTTCATAATAAAGGGTATGATTGTATTTATCGAATAAATATTTTACTAAATTTCTTTAAAAAATGGTTTAATTATGATAAACTTATATATGGTTTATACATCTACTATGTAATGATTGCTTATAATAGTGTATTCGAAAATGAAGATGATGTAATAACGCTTTACTATTTAAATATTATAGATAGATTAGAAACTGATTTAATTTCAAATTTATGAGAATGGAGTTGTAAAGATGTCTAGATTTTTTTGCAATATGAAAAAATATTATAAATATGCTATTCGTTCTGCAAAAGCAGAATTAAAAAGTGAAGTTGCTGACTCTTATTTAAATTGGTTATGGTGGGTTATTGAACCATTTTGCTTTATGATCATCTATTCCTTTATTTTTGGTGTAGTATTTAAAAACAATGAACCTTATTTTGCATCGTTTGTTATGGTAGGTTTAGCGGCTTGGGATTTTTTTAATCGCATGATTTCTGGTAGTGTTAAATTAATCATTAATAATCGAGATTTAGTTACAAAAGTATATCTTCCAAAATATATTTTATTGTTTTCAAAGTCCTTAACCTATCTTTTTAAAATGGCTATATCACTTGGTTTAGCCTTTGGATTGATGTTGTTTCAACATGTTCCACTTACTTGGCATATTTTATGGATATTCCCTATATTAGTGGTTTTATACATCATTACTTTTGGTATTGGTATGATCTTAATGCATTTTGGAGTTTCCTTTAATGATTTAGGAAATTTGACAAATATTGTATTGAGAATGGTATTTTATTTGTCTGGTATTTTCTTTAATATTAAAACTAGATTACATGGATTTTTAGGACATGTTCTTTTAAGAGTGAATCCGGCAGCCTTTTGTATGAATGAACTTAGGCAGGTTACTATATATGGTGGTTTACCAACATTTAAATGGTTAATTCTATGGTTAATTGTAGGAATAGGATTATGTGCTTATGGAATCCATGTAATTCATAAGAATGAAAATAGTTATGCGAAGGTGATATAATGAAAACTGAGATAGAGAAAAGTGTAAAAGATATAGCTGTAACGGTTAAAAATCTCCACATAACTTATAGAGGATTGAAAAAGACATCGATTCGAGCTTCTTGGAAACATTTTGGTGATAAAGTCGAATTGTTTCATGCCTTAAAGGGAGTAAGTTTTGAAATAGAGGAAGGAAAGATTTTAGGAATTATTGGTAAAAATGGTTCTGGAAAATCGACTATGTTAAGAGCTATTGCTGGAATTTTTTCACCAGATAAAGGAAAAATTGATTTGCATGGGCATTCCATATCCTTACTTTCTATTGGTGTTGGTTTTAATAAAAAATTAACGGGAAGAGAAAATATTTATTTATCAGGAATGTTATTGGGCTTTTCAGAAGAAGAAATCGAGCAGAAAGAAAAAGAAATTATTGATTTTGCAGATATTGGAAATTTTATTTATAAACCTGTAAAAACGTATTCTTCGGGAATGTATTCTAAATTAGCTTTTGCGATTACGGCTATCTTAGAAACCGATATCATTCTTATTGATGAAGTATTATCTGTTGGAGATGCTAAATTTAAAGAAAAAAGTTATAACAAAATGAAAGAATTAATTTCTGATGATCATCGAACTGTAATTATTGTTTCTCATAGTTTAGGTACAATTAAAGAATTGTGCGATGAGGTTTTGTGGTTAAATGATGGAGAAGTCCTTATGAAGGGTAATGCGGATGATGTCATACCAGAATATGAAAAGTTTATGAGTAAAGATTAATTTGAAGTTTATAATAAAATAGAGGTGCTTGTATGAAGAATAATCTAAAAAAAATAGTAACGAATAAATATTTTCTATATACAATCTTCTTTTTATTTATAAGTTTTTTTGTATTTTTCCCTTTTTTAGTTAGTCATAAAAGTTTTGTATGGAATGTGGATGGATTAAAACAGCATGTTTTACTTCTTTATGATTATAATGATTATTTAAGAAATTTGATTCATAATTTCCATACATTTTCTTTTAACTTAGGATTAGGACAAGATATTATAGGGCAATACTCTTACTATGTTATAGGAGATCCGTTTGTTTATTTATCTTTATTTTTTCCTATGCATAAAATGGAACTTGCTTATACACTTATTATTTATTTAAAGTTTTATATGGTAGGAATTAGCTTTTTATGTTATACAAGTTATAAAAAGAAAAATAAATTTTCTTCTCTATTAGGGGCTTTCTTATATACTTTTAGTGGATTTTGTTTGTATGCAGGAGTTCGTCATTTATCTTTTTTAAATCCTGTGATTTTATTTCCATTCTTTTTAATTGGGGTAGACAAATTAATTCATGAAGATAAAAAGAGCTTTTTAATAATTGTGGCAGCGATGGGTTTAATTATAAATTATTATTTCTTTATCATTATTAGTATTTTATCTATTTTATATGCAATTATTACTTTATTGGTCGATTATTCTTTGAAAAAGGACTATAAAATAATTTTAAAAAAAGGAATGGATGCTTTTCAATGTTATATAATAGCTATATTAATTTCCGGAGTCATCTTTTTTCCAACGCTTTATACTTATTTAAATTCAGCAAGAGTAGGGGGCTTTCGCATTGGCCTTTATGATTTTAATTATTATAGAAATTTAGTATCCGGGTTAATAACAAATGCAAGTTATGGTAGTCGTTACTGGTCTATTATTGGTATGAGTAGTATAAGTTTATTGTTTATCCCGCTTTTGATAAAAAATTATAAAAGCTATAAGAAATTGTTTTTCTATTTTCTATTCATGGGAATTATGCTTATGATTCCAATTTTTGGTCAATTCATGAATGGGTTTGGTTATCCATTAAATCGTTGGGTATTTGGTTTTAATTTTGTAATTGCACTGATTGTTACCAATTTATTAAGTGAAAAAGTTGAATATACAAAACAGGAAAAAAAATGGATGGGTGTTGGATTAATTCTTTATAGTGTTTTTGCTTTTGCTTTAGCAAAGAATCGCAAAGAAATCTTACTGATGCTATGGTTTAGCTATTGTATTTATATTATCGTTCTATGTTGTAAGACAAAAGCATTCAAAAAAATAAAAATCAAGCCTATATATTTTATTGATTTATTGACTATATGCAATTTAATTTGTTTTTCTTGGATGTTATATGGTCCTAAAATAGGGAAAAAATATGTAAATACTTTTGTTGATCAAAATGCAGCTTTGTCTTCTATTGAAAACAATCAAGGACAAAATAATAACTTAAATGATGCAATTGCGTATATGAAAAATGATAAGACTTTTTATCGTTCTACTATATATCCTTTAAATATACAAAACTTAGCCACTTATTATAATTATAATTCTCTTAGTAGCTATTTTTCTTTATCACTTTCTGGAGAAGAAAGTTTATCACGAGATCTTGAAAATTCTTCTTATCGGCCAAATCGATTTATATTAAATTTTGATAATCGTACCAGAATTACAACAAGGCTTTCTAACAAATATTATATTCTATCAAAAAAGTATAAGGATTATTTACCTTATGGATATGAAGAAAAATATTCTAACGGAGATACTATACTTTATCAAAATAAATATTATGTTTCACCACTTGTTTATTTTGATAGTTATATCGATGAGAGTACATATGATCAGCTTTTGGCTATTGATCGGGAACAAGTATTGCTTGATACAGTCGTATTAGAAAGCAAGACCAACAAAGTGTCTAAATTTGAAAATATACAGGAAAATATTGATCAAAGTAAACAAAAAATGGAATTTGAAGTCGATTCGAATTCTAAATTAAAAATAAAGGATCATCAAATCGAAGTAAATTCTACGAAGGATAAATTGATATTGAATTTAAAGAATGTAAAAAATAGTGAAATTTATATGTTATTTGATAATATTCATCTTATTAATTCATCCACTCAAGATAATAAATTATATATTAACTTAGCTAATACACTGGTACCAAAAGATATTTATAATATTTATGGGTTTAAAATTCAAGTTCAAAAAGAGAATATAAGAAAAGATGAAAGTACTAGAAATTACTTTACTGATCCATACTATTTTAAAAATGAGGATTTCTTGATTAATTTAGGATACGAAAAAAATTGGCAAGGAAAAGTAGAAATCACTTTTTCTAAAACAGGAACGTATTCTTTTGATGATTTTGGCTTTTATGCTGTTTCTATGAATTCTTATAAAGAAAGTATAAAGAAGATTAAAAACGCAAATATAGAAAATTACTCTGATGATTCCATTGCTGCGAATATTCAAATAGAAAAGACGGGAATCATGTGTTTATCGACTGCTTATTCAAAAGGATGGAATGTTTATATTGATGGAAAAAGGGTAGATACTTTTAAAGTAAATAAAAGTATGTTAGGTTTTTATATTTCCAAAGGAAACCACAAGATTGATTTGATTTATAAAACCCCTTATCTTAAAGTTGGCTTTTGTAGTACAATTTTAGGTATTGGTTTATTGATATTTATAATAAAAAAAGGATAGTGTGAAAAGTTTTATGGAAAACTAGTTACACTAAATAAAAAAGATATTAAAATGAAAATTTTAATATAAA
>CANQVY010000035.1 GCA_947627405.1 uncultured Bacilli bacterium
TTATATTAAAATTTTCATTTTAATATCTTTTTTATTTAGTGTAACTAGTTTTCCATAAAACTTTTCACACTATCTTCCATCTTACTCTATACTTTTAACTTTTAAAAATATTTTTATAAATTTCTTTATAATTTTCTACATAGATAAATTCCATTTTTTCTTTAATTTCAGAAGGAATTTCTTCAATGTCTTTGGCATTGTTTTTTGGAAGAAAAACTTTTGTAATTTGATTTGTATATGCCGCAATAATTTTTTCTTTAATACCTCCTACAGGTAAAATTTCTCCTCTTAAAGTAATTTCACCAGTCATCGAAATATTTCCTTTTATAATTTTATTTTTCAATAAACTAATCAATACACTTAATACACTTACTCCAGCACTTGGACCATCCTTTTTTACTGATCCTTCGATAAAATGTACATGAAAATCATTTTCCGTAAAAATAGAATCCTCTATTTTAAATTCTTTAGCATGAGCTTTTATATAACTAAGAGCAATTTCTACACTTTCTCTCATAACATTTCCAATCGATCCAGTAATTTCTAATTTTCCAGATCCTTTATACATAGTGGCTTCAATACCTAATACCTTACCGCCAACATAGGTATAGGCCAGTCCATTTATATATCCTGGATATTTATTTTTTCCTTTTTCTTCCTCTATAATTTCTGCTTGCAAATATTCATTTAAATTTTGACTTGTAATCACAACTTTATTCCTTCTTCTATTTACAATTCTCCTTTTAACTATTTTTCGGAAAATGCTTTCTATTTTGCGGGTTAAATCCCTTACTCCTGCTTCACAGGTATAATTTTGAATGATCTTTTTTAATGCTTCTTCTTCTATTTGTACATCTCTTTGTGTTAATCCATGATTTAGAAGCTGTTCAGGAATAATGTAATTCGTAGCAATATCTAATTTTTCAAATGCAGTATAAGAGGACAATTCCATAATTTCTAATCGATCTTGTAGTTCTAATGGAATTTGTTCAATATAATTGGCTGTTAAAATAAATAAAACTTGGCTTAAATCGATTTCTTCTTCAATATAATGATCTTGAAAATGATTGTTTTGATTTAAATCTAGTACTTCTAGTAAAGCCGATGCGGGATCGCCTTTAATATCTTTTGTCATTTTGTCAATTTCATCAATAATGAACACGGGATTCATAGAACCTGCTTTTTTGATCCCTTGAATAATTTTTCCTGGCATAGCTCCTACATATGTTTTTCGATGTCCTACCAATTCTGCTTCGTCATTAATTCCACCAACGCTTATCTTAGTATATTTTCGATTTAAAGCTTTTGCAATCGAAATTGCTAATGAAGTTTTTCCAGTACCTGGAGGCCCTACAAAACATAAAATAGGACTTTTTGCATTCTTGGTATTTTGTTTTACAGCAATATATTCAACAATTCTTTCTTTTATTTTATCCAATCCATAATGGCTTTTATTTAAATTTATTTCAATTTTTCCTAAATCTTTATTGTCTTTTGTATAGATAGAAAATGGAAAAGACAGTAACCAATCGATATAATTTCGAACAATTGCATCTTCTGGTGAATGTATAGAACTACTTGTTAATTTTTTTAATTCCTTTTCGAAACGTTTGCGAATGTTTTCAGGAAAAGAAGGATCTTTTATAGCAGCCTTTAATTCTTTTGCATCTTCATCTAACTTTTCCTCCCCTAATTCTTCTTGAATTACTTTTAATTTTTCTCTTAAAATAAATTCCTTTTGACTCTCTTCTAAATTTTTATGTACTTTATTATCAATATCTTTTTCAAATTCTAAAATATTTAAATCATTTTCCATATCCTTTAAAAGCATTTCACATCGTTGAATAGGATTTGTTTCATTAATATATTCCAATTTGCGTTCATAGGAAGTTTGTAAATGAAGACTAACAACATCAGTTAATTTACTTAAATTTCCAATATTTTCTACTTGAGATAAAATAGCATTACTAATATATGGAACTTTATTAATATAATTTTCCAAATTTTTTAGAAGAATTCTTTTATACGCTAATTCTTCCTTTGGATCAATTGGTGCGGTTTCTATATTCGTAGTCATTGCCTCAAATAGTTCTTCGTCTTTGCTATAAGCATAAATTTTTGCCCGATTTTCCCCTTTGATAATAATTCGTGTTTTTCCATTGGGCATTTCCATTTTCATTTTTATAAGACCAACAACACCGATCATAGGAAGTTCATTGGCATCTATACTCGTATCAAAGTCATGTATTGGGTTTACCACAATGATTTTATTTTGATAATAATTTTCTGAAAGAGAAAGCAATTGTTTTTCTTCTTCCCGCTCGAATTCAAGACGTATTTCACTGGAGGGAAATAAAATTAAATTTTTGATAATTAAAACAGGTAAATTTGTCTTAATCATTTCAACACCTCCAAAATGAAAATATTTAAATTTTATTATATAAGATTTTCTAAAAATTACAATAAATTTTTATGATTTTTACTTAATTTTACATTAGTAATTTCTTCCATAAGAAAAAGATACAAATCGATTCATTTG
Organism: uncultured Bacilli bacterium; assembly: GCA_947627405.1. Taxonomy (GTDB): domain Bacteria; phylum Bacillota_I; class Bacilli_A; order RF39; family UBA660; genus CALVUP01. The sequence continues at coordinate 2,540 of CANQVY010000035.1, forward strand.
TAACTCTTGATTCTTTTTTATTTTTTTATTTTCTCTTTTGGTTTTAAAGTCATAATTAAATCATCAAGGGAAGCCAGATTCCAAAACTCTTCATAATCGTTATGATCAAGACAAGAGGTTAAATATTCTTTCATATTTTCCCCATGCACCATCAATCTACCCTTTCTAATTTCTATATCTATCATCATATCCTTCTTTTGTCCTTCTACAATTGTTTTTTGCTGACTTAGTTCTTCTTTTAAATACAAAAGACTTGCTTGTTTAATTACATAATAATATTGATCAAAAATATTAGGATTTTTATTTAAAAGAAGAGCTAAAGTATACATACTTCCAGGAAATTTACATCCTTCTAAATGATCAAAACGTTCATTTAATTTTTCTGTTAAATCATGAAAACGTTTTCTATTACGAATAATGACATATATCATATCTTTTATTTCTTTTAATTTACTATTTCCATAAATGACGGTGCTTTGTAAGGGATAACCCCCTTGATTACATAATGGTTTGTTATTATCATCTTGACAATAGATAACTATAACACTCTTTTTAGGAATGTTTCTTTTTTTTATTAAATCTTTCCTATTTTTATAATGGTTGATTACGTAAGTATCCACACCTAATAAAGTCGAAGAATAAATAGAATGGAATTTCCCATCCATCAAATAACCAAACTTTGCCCTCATACAACTACCTCATGTCTTGATTGTAACATTATCTACTTTAAATGTCAATTTTAGACAAAACAATTAACAAATTCATCGCTTGTTGAATATTTTATATTAGATAATAATTAAAAGGAGGAATCACTATGTATTATTATGGTGGAGGTTCTTGTGGATGTGGCAACAATATGTCATGGTCAGTACCTTATTACCCTTATTCTAATCAAAGCAATAATAACTATGCTATTATTTTAGTATTATTTATTTTATTAGTTATTGTTATTGGTGCGAGATACGCAAGATAAATAAATAGGAAGAATATCTTCCTTTTTTTTGTTTTTTGTGTTAAAATAAGCATGTAAATGAGTGGAGTGTGGTCATTATGCTTAGAACAAAAGATATTTTGGATGAAAAAAATCCATTATTAAGACAAAAAAGCAAAGAGGTTGTTTTTCCTTTAACACCAGAGGATAAAAAAAATATTCAGCAAATGCAAGAATATTTAACGAATAGTCAAATTGAAGAGTTGGCTCAAAAATATGATTTAAGACCTGGAACAGGTATGGCAGCCGTACAAACTGGTGTATTAAAAAGATATATTGTTGTCGTTATTGAAGTTGATGAGGGTCAATTTGACCATTACATTGTTATCAATCCAAAAATAACAAGCACTTCTGCTGAAAAAATTTATATCGAAGCTGGAGAAGGTTGTTTAAGCGTCAATCGTGAAACTTGTGGTATTGTTCCACGCTATGCAAGAGTTACAGTAGAAGGTTTCGATATGGATGGAAATAAAATAAAAATTCGCGCTAGAGAAGATTTAGCAGTTATCTTACAACACGAAATTGACCATTTAAATGGAATCTTATTTACAGATTATATCGATCCCAAAAATCCTTATAAATATCAAGATTTATATCGAGCAATTTAACAATTGCTCTTTTTTATTAAAAAGGAAATATTTTTCTTGCCTTTAAAATCTCTTTTTGTTTTTGATAGATTCCAATGACTTTCTTTTTATAGATAAAAACACAAATATCTTTGACATTCCATTGATCTTTTAATTGATTTCCATTTTTTATTTTTAAATATAATTCTTCTTTGACTTCGATTTGATAATAATTGGATAAAGCTTCTTTTATAGATAAAATCTTATAATTTTTACTTTTGATTTCATCAATGGTGTAGGAATTTTTAATATCAAAGATACCTTCTTTGGTTCTTTGTAAATTACACATTGTACAAAAAATACCTAGTTTATCTCCAATATCTCTTATTAAGCTTCGGATATACGTACCTTTGGATACTTGTACCTTAAAGATAAAGCCTTCTTCAGTCATTGAAAGAAACTGAATGAATTTGATTTCTACTTCTTTTTTGGGTAAATCGACCTTTATATTTTTCCTAGCATATTCATATAATCTTTTTCCTTTTACTTTTACGGCGGAATACTTTGGTACTTCTTGCATGTATTTTCCAACAAAAGAATGAAGAATTTCTATCAATTTTTCTTTTTCTAAAACATAATTAGAATTTTCTTGGAGTACTTTACCCGTTATATCTAGAGTATCTGTTAAAAGTCCACATTTTACTTCAGCAATATATTCTTTTTCATCGTAAGTTAAGAATTCAATAATTTTAGTTGCTTCATTGATAGCTAGAACTAAAACTCCAGTTGCTAAAGGATCTAAAGTTCCTGCATGCCCTATTTTTTTGATTTGGAGTTCTTTAGAAACAAGATTTACGATATCTCTACTGGTATAACCCTTATATTTATTAATGACTAGAATTCCATTCATACACTTTCCCTCGACTTCATTATAGCAGATAATTTTTGACAAAACAAATCAAATGTGATATAATTATGAACATATTTTATAAAGGAGGAATGTATATGTTACAAACGAAGAATTCTATAAATAAAGAAAATACATTTCAAAACGAAGCTTTATTTCAAAATATTTTAGGGGAATATCTGCATCTTTTTGGAGGCATACGTGAAAATAATTCCCATTTAACAGGGAGTGCTTTAAAATCTTTTGATCTAGCACAAACGCATGCAAATCTATCAGATGAAGAAATCGATTGCTATTGTTTGCGTAACTTTATTATGAATCAATCTCTCATTCAAGAATCAAAAAGTGAAACGAGCTATAATGGTTTAACCGAAGAAGCAAAATCAACATTTCAATTTATCAATGTATTGCTTACCCAAAAAGACGGTATACAAGAAATCATGCATATGTTAACAGTATATGATTCTTTGAAAACATATTTAAAAGAATTTTATATTCTTTCTTATACAAAAGAAAATACGTATCCTAAGCATATAAGTTCAAAAGAAGCAAAGCAATTGTCTTTTCTAACTGATTATATGCATGAAAGAAAAAAGATTATAAATAAATAAAAGCGAGTTTATAACTCGCTTTTCAATTGTTTTAATTTCTCTTCTATTTTATTTCCATAGGCAATAGAATTATCATAAACAAAATTTAATTCTGGTGTATGTCTTATTTGTATTTTTTCAGATAGCTTACTTCTAATAAAAGGAGAAGCCTTTTTTAATGCGGCTAAAATATTTTCTTTTTGTTTTTCTTCTAAAACTGTAAAATAAACTTTTGCAAAACTTAAATCATTGGTAATTTTACATCCGGTTATCGTTACAAAGCGAATGTCTTTATCTTTTACTTCAGTAGATAATATGTAACTTATTTCTCTAGCAAAAGTATGATTTAGTCTTTCTATTTTATTATTCATGATCTTTTTATCTCAATGAACACAAATGTTTCAATGATATCATTTTCTTTTAAGTCTTGATAATTTTCTAAAGTAATTCCACAGTCCATATCTTTTTTTACAGATTTTACTTGATCTTTTTCTCTTTGGATAGATTTAATCTTACCTGTATATAAAACTACACCATCTCTGATGACTCTTGCATCAGATCCATTTTCTATTTCTCCATCCGTTACATGACATCCAGCAATTGTTCCAACTTTGGAAAATTTGAAGAGTTTCCTAATTTCCGCATGTCCAGTTACTTTTTCTTCATATTCAGGATCTAACATTCCTTTCATAGCATCTTCCATTTCTTCTACAACTTTATATATGATATTATGAAGTCTTATATCTACACTATATTCTTTAGCTAATTCCATAGTTTTATTGCTTGGTCTTACATTAAATCCTATAATAATCGCGTGAGAAGCATTAGCAAGTACTACATCACTTTCCGTAATTGCCCCTACACCACTTCGTATGACATTGATCTTAACTCCTTCAACATTAATCTTATTTAAAGAATTCTTAACGGCTTCTTCACTGCCTTTAACATCCGCCTTTAAAACAATGTTGATTTCCTTAATTCCTTCTTGAATTGCTGAAAATAAATCCTCTAAAGATAGACCACTTTTGTTTGTATCTTGTTCCTTTGCTCTTTGTTTTCTTTTTTCTGAAATGCTTCTAGCTTCTTTTTCGGATTGAAATGCCATAAATTTATCTCCTGCGGTAGGAAGATCGTTCAATCCTGTAATTTCAACTGGAGTCGATGGTAAAGCATAGGCAATATCACTTCCGGTATCATCTTTCAATGTTCTAATTTTTCCATAAGATGTTCCAACAACGATTGGATCTCCTAGTCTTAATGTACCATTTTGAATCAAAATACTAGCTATACAACCTTTATGTTTATCCATCCTTGCCTCAAGAACAGCACCGGATGCATAACGATTTGGATTTGCTTTTAATTCTTGCATAGCCGCTACTAATAATATAGATTCCAATAATTCATTAATTCCTTCTTTTGTCTTTGCTGAAATTTTGTTCACAATAATATCTCCACCCCATTCTTCTGGGGTTAATCCATATTCAGATAATTCGGTTAAAACTTTATCTGGATTGGCATTTGGTTTATCCATTTTATTAATAGCTATTATGATAGGAACTTTAGCAGCTTTTGCATGATCAATTGCTTCTTTTGTTTGAGGCATTACACCATCATCAGCTGCTACAATAATGATAACAATATCTGTAACCGAAGCTCCTCTTGCTCGCATTTCCGTAAAGGCTTCATGTCCAGGTGTATCAATAAAAGTAATGTATTCATTATTGTACTTTACTTGGTATGCTCCTATAGCTTGTGTAATTCCACCTACTTCGCTTTCTACTACACTTGTTTGTCGAATAGCATCCAATAAAGAGGTTTTCCCATGATCAACATGTCCCATAATCGTAACTACTGGAGGACGAGGTTGTAAATCTTTTTCATCATCTAACATTTCATAATTTTCAAAATCATTAATGTCTGTAGTATCTTCTCTTTTTAAAATTTTATTATAATCTGAAACCAAAATCTCACAAATATCAAAAGGAAGTGTATAATTCAAATTTGCCATGACACCTAACGAAATTAATTTTTTAATCATATCTGCCGGATTGATTTTCATCGTTTCCGATAACTCTCTTACTGTCATATTTTCTTTATAAATAACAATATTGGTATTTTCTGTATTGCTTTGTAGTTTTTCACGATGTTTATACATTTCTTTTTTTTGTTTTAAAAATTCTTCGTTTTTCTTACTCACTGGTTTTTTCTTAACTTTTTCTTTTTTTGTGATCGTTTTATCAATATCAATGGCTGCTTCTTCTACAATTCGATCGACTGTTTCAATAAGTTCATCTTCTTCCAATTCTTCTCTTTCTTCTTCTGAAATTACGTAATCTTCACTATCTTGAAGCTCATTATCAAGTAAAATAATATCATCTTCACTTAGCATGGAATCTTCGTTTTCTACTTTTATATCTAGTTTGTCACATAATTTAAAGATTTCTTCTTTTGATCTTGAAACATCCATAGCATATTCTAATACACTCATCATAATATCACCTATCCTTTTTTTATTCATCTAATAAATTTTCTATTTCTTCATATACATCATCATTTATATTGCATTCTAAATGTCTTTCTAAGATTTTTAACTTTTTGGCTTTTTCTAGGATACTTTTCTCTTTTTTAATATATGCTCCTCTTCCATTTAATTTTCCTGTTAAATCAACAGCCACATTGCCATCTGTTGTTCGAACAATTCTTAAAAGCTCTGCTTTAGGTAATCTTTCTTTTGATACCACACAAGTTCTTAATGGAATTTTTTTTGTTTTCATAAAATCACCTACTCACTGCGAATAACAATTCCTAATTCTTCCGCTTGCTGTGTTGTTTTAATATCAATTTTATAATGAGTTAATTTACTAGCAAGTTTTGCATTTTGTCCTTTACGGCCAATCGCAAGCGAAAAATTATCTCCATCAGCAACAACAATAGCTTCTTGTTTTTTTGGATCCGTTATAATGACATTTACATCTTTTGCAGGAGATAAGGCATTTGCTATAAATATAGATGGATCTTTATCGTATTTTATAACATCGATTTTTTCGTTACCAAGTTCTTTTAATATACTGGCAATCCTTGTTCCTTTTTCTCCAATACAAGCACCAATCGGATCAATACGATCGTTTTCAGAATATACAGCCACTTTGCTCCTTACTCCAGCTTCTCTTGCTACAGAATAAATCATAACAGAGCCATCCGATAATTCAGGAATTTCTAATTCAAATAATCTCTTCAAAAAGCCATAATGTCTTCTTGATAATAGAATCAATAAACCTTTTCCATTATTATCTACTTTAGTTACATAAACTTTAATACTTGATCCCATTTCAATTTTCTCTCCGGGAATTAAATCTTTCTTAGGCAAAATCCCATTCATTCTGCCTAAATCGATAAAATAATTATCTGTATCTTCTAAAGCCACTGTACCTACAATAAGTTCATCTTGCTTATCCCCAAATTCTAGCATAATGGAATTTCTTTCGGCTTCTCTAATCTTTTGAACAATGACTTGTTTAGCTGTTGCTGCGGCAACACGTCCAAAATCTTTTGGAGTTACTTCTGTATCAATGGTATCCCCTAGTTGTTTTGTTGGATCGATCTTTTGCGCATCTTCCAAAGAAATTTCAAAAATATCATCTTCGACTTCTTCTACGATTGTACGATAAGAGAATACTCGTATTATACCATTATCTCTATTAATCTCAACTTTTACATTTTGATCGCCATCAAAATTCTTTTTATATGCTGCAACTAAAGCAAGTTCCATTGCTTCAAAAACAACATTTGCTTCAATTCCTTTTTCTTTTACAATATTATCTACTGCTTTTATAAAATCTTTACCATTCATTTTCAATCTCTCCTTTTTCTTTCGCATAGATATCTAAAACATCTACATCATCCGCTAAATGATGTTCATCAACAATTTTGTTTAATATTTCTGTAGCCTTTACGACTGTATCTAAATCAATATATTTTTCTTCATTCGTATCAAGAACGATATATAAAGTTTTTCTTTTCCCCTTTTTTTCCACGTATACATCATCTATATAGATATTCAATTGTTCAAGGGCATCTTTTACGAATGCATTGATTTCTTCTTTCATAATTCCTCCATATCAAATTTAAAGAGTGGGATTATGTCCCACTCCGTTGTTAAATCTATTATAACACAGAAATATAGAATTACAAGCTTTATTTTTTCCAAGTACTCATTAAATCATTATATTTTGCTTTTACATATTTTTTCGTTGTTTCTTCATTTGTATTTACTGGTTCAAAAACTTTACTTAATCTTGCCATTGCTTGATGTGAATTTTTACTTTTTTTAATAGCACGCATACATCCAATAGAATTCAAATAATACCAGTTTTCATTGCATCGATTATCATAATCTTCCATCATTTTTTCAATATTAACTGTCGTAATTGAAGCACTTTTTTCAAAATGTAAATATTTCTTTTTGTCTTCCTCACTGGCATTGGCATTTTTAATATCTTTTCTTATTGTTTTGATCATATATTGTAAATTTCCTATTTGTTTTGTAAGAAGATTGGATTCAATCATATTTATTGCTGTATAAGCAAAAGTAATTAAGCCTATGCTTGAAATGATAACAGCATTTAAAAAATTGGTAGCTAAAATTGGTAGAAGAGCACAGCATGCCACAAAACTTATTCCAGATACAATTGTACTATATTTTGCTAATTTACGTGTTTTTATGATATTTTTTAATCGTTCTTTTAAATATTGTTCTTTATCAGAAGCATATTCCACTTTGTTTTTAACAAGAATTCCTTGTTCAATAGGATCCTGATCCGAACAACTAATTTTTTCTGTAATTAGCCCTTCTTCGTGAACGGTCATCGTATATTTATCCTTTTTTCCTTTTTCTAAATAATATTGTTTAATCATTAGAAAACCCCCTCTTTTTTACAATGCTTGTATTATATCATATTTTTATCAAGTTGTAAACCATTCTTACTTTATTTTTTCTATTACTTCTTCAAGCAAAAGCAATTCTTGTTCACCTGTATCCATATTTTTAAGAGAAATTTTATTTTCTTTGATTTCATCTTCTCCAATGATTCCTACATATTTTACTTTTACTTTATTAGCATATTTAAATTTTTGTTTTGTATTTTTTTTCTCATCACAAATATCAACTTTAACATCTTTTTCTCGCAATTCTTTAGCTATTTGTAATACATAATTTAAATCTTCTGTCATAGGAAGCAATAAAAGATCTAATAATGTATTTCTTTTTACTTCAATGATTCCAGCTTCTTTCAATTGATCGAAAAGTCGAGTCAATCCAATGCTCATTCCAACGCCTGGTAATGTTTTGTCCGAATAATATTCCGCTAAAGAGTCATATCGACCACCGGAACAAATACTTCCGA
>CANQVY010000036.1 GCA_947627405.1 uncultured Bacilli bacterium
AAAACAAAGTTTTCGCCTTAATGGTATCATGAATATACTCAAGGATTGCTTGGGCTAAACTCATTCCATCATAAGTAGCTGTCCCCCTACCTAGTTCATCAAACAAAATTAAACTATTTTCAGTTGCTTCTGTAATGGCTAAATTGGCTTCTTTCATTTCCACCATGAAAGTAGATTCACCACTTACTAAATCATCACTCGCACCAATTCTTGTAAATATTTTATCAAATATTGGAATTTTACAACTTTTAGCAGGTACATAGCATCCAATTTGAGCCATAATAACAATAATAGCAAGTTGCCGCATATAAGTACTTTTTCCAGCCATATTTGGACCTGTAATAAGTAAAATATCCGTATCCTTATTCATAAGAATATCATTAGAAACATAATCTATTTTATTTACTTTTTCAATAACCGGATGACGACCATCAATAATTTTAATACATCTTTCTTCAGTAAGTTCTGGTTTTACATAACCATTTTCTTCTGAAACTAATGCTAGAGATTGCATCATATCCACTTCTGCAATGATTTTGGAAATCGCTTGGATTCTATGTATATAAGTACGAACAACATCTCTTATCTCAAGAAATAACTTATATTCCAATTGTATAATTTTTTCTTCTGCTCCTAATATAATATTTTCTTTTTCTTTTAATAAAGGAGTAATAAATCTTTCACAATTAGCTAATGTCTGTTTTCTTTCATAATTGTATTCTTCTTTAATGAAAGCAACGTTGCCTTTACTTATTTCAATGTAATAACCAAATATCTTATTAAACCCAATTTTTAAATTTTTAATTCCTGTTCTTTCTCTTTCTTCATTTTCAATACTTAAAATAAAGTCCTTCGAATTTTTTCGAATATTTTTTAATTCATCCAATTCTTCATTATAGCCTTCTTTAATTAAAGAACCTTCTCGAATTGTAATAGGAGCATCTTCAAAAATTGATCGTTCAAGCAAATGATATAAATCATCTAAAGTTTCAATATTTTTATCATACTTTAATTGCTCTAATATATGATGAATAAGTGGTAGTTCTTTTAAAGAATTTTTCAATTGAAGTAAATCTCTAGCATTTAAATTTCCATAACTAATTCGTGAAGAGAGCCTTTCTAAATCATAAACCTGATTTAAACTTTCTCTAAGCTCATCCCTTAAAATAAATTCCGTTCTTAATTTTTCTATGATTGCATATCTTCTTTGAAGCTCTACTTTATCAACCAAAGGATTTTCTATATTGTATTTTAATAAACGTGAACCCATTGCTGTTTTATTCTTATCCAAAAGCCAAAATAGACTGTATTGTTTATCATTATTTCGTATAGTTTGTACCAACTCTAAATTATGTTTTGTATGAATATCAAATAATAAATAATCCTGTTCATTGACTTTTTTACATTTTTGAAGATGCATCAAGTTTCCTTTTTTCGTATCTAAAAAATAACAGATCAAATGCTTTACTGTAGTCTGTAATCGAATATCATGCAAATCCTCATATACGTAGGAATAATCTTCATCTTCATAAATATCATCCCGAAAAGTAACTAAGATATTATATTTTTTTCTTAAATCATTCACAATTTCACGATCGATCTTGGAATTGACAATGACTTCTTTTATATTTTTATTTGCAATCGATTTTAGCAATTGATCTTTATCATAAGCAAGAATAAAAGCATAAAAATCTCCTGTAGAAATATCTGCATAACTAATTCCATAACAATATTCAAAATCATAAATATTTCCTACATAGTTGTAATCCTTACTGTTTAAGGAATCATCCAAGCGAGTTCCTTTTGTTACTACTTGAATTACATCCCTTTCAACCATACCTTTTGTTTCTTTTGGATCTGTAAGTTGCTCACATATTGCGACTTTGTATCCTTGTTCAATTAACTTATCTAAATAAGACTTATAGGCATGATAAGGAACTCCACACATCGGGATTCTCTCTTCAAGACCTGCATTTTTTCCAGTCAATGCTAATTCGAGTACTTTACTACATAAAAGTGCATCTTCAAAGAACATTTCATAAAAATCTCCTAATCGAAAAAACAAAATTGTATCTTCATAGCCTGCTTTAATATCTAAATATTGTCGCATCATAGGGGACACTTTTTTTAAATCTACTTCACTACGTTTCATTCACTTCACCTGCTTTATTTATTATAACAATTTTATAAAAAGAAAAAAAGAGATTTTCTAAAATCTCCTTTAAAAAACTTTTGAATTGATTCCTATTTAGTCATTGCCTTTTTAATTGAATATCCAAGTGCTATAGATCCTACTAAAGCAATCGCTACATAAAGAATAATCGCATCATATGTATTTGGATTTTCTTTGGCTTGATTATCTGGTTTTACTGTTTGTGTTTCTACTACTGGTTTTGGTGGTAATTCTGTATATACATCTACTCCATAGTCTGCTTTGATATTACAAAACCATAAGTATTTTACACTTACCTCTTCTTCACTTGCTGCTGGTCTTTTAGCATCTGTAGTCCCTAACGTATCTAAATCAATATCCTTTGTTTTAGCAATTTCTTCATCCCATAGCAATATACTAACGTTTACATACGTTTTTTCGCCTTCCACTCTTATTTCCCATCGATAAGTGTAAACCCCTTCTTTATCAATGATTGCTTTAAATTCTGCATCTCCGTTAGTTATAATTTCAAAATGATCTCCTACTTTTGTAGTTGTAATTACTTCTTCATTTACATACGCTCCTGCTTTATTTTTCAAAGCCAATGAAACTTCAAATAATTCTCCATTTTCATAATTTGCTGAATTTAATGCTACATAAGTTTCCTCTTGGATCGTATCAGCTAACTTTTGTGTACTTGCATAACTATATGGTCCTTTTTTCATTCCAGATTCAACTAGAGTTTCTTCACTCCCTTTTAGATTTGTTATATTATCTGTCTTTTTTGTAGCTGTTCCATAATATTCTGTTTTCCAATCTGCATATTTCCATTTTGTTAGTGCACTTGCAGGTTGTATAGATAACCCAAATACAACAGCTATTGCTATTACAATACTTACTATTTTTTTCATATTTTCATCTTTTTTCGTTATTTAAAACAACGAATTCTCCTTTCTATTTTGATTATAGCATTTCACACACTTACATCAAGCAATTTCCATCTTTTTTTGACAAATAGAACCTACTTTACGTAAAGTAAATGATTTATAAACCCATGCTCTGATTCTCATATAATATTATTTCTTAAATATCAAAGAGAAAAATGTTTTATCATCTTATTTTAAATATCCAAAAACAAAATTTTTAATCTTTCCAATTGTAACAAGTACCCGAATAATAAGTACATCGATTCAATTCATCTTCTACATCTTGTGCATATTCGCTCGTTATATTTTTATTGCTATTCATAATATCCAATGTTAAAAATAATATCAAACTAGCTAGTGCCATCATTCCATAAACCATAGTCGTAACAGCAAATCCCTTATTATTAAGCATTTTTCCACCACCTATTTATCCTAATTTATATATAATGACATATTTATCTCCATATTTTTTCTTTTTTATCTGTCGCAAATGATTATACTTTTCTTTCAAATGATCTTTTATAGTTTCACAAATCAACAAACCCTCTTTATTTAATAGATTACATTCCAAAACATAGGTAATTATATTTTCATATATATCTTCTTTATACGGAGGATCCAAAAATAGAATATCAAATCGAATTTTATGTTCATTAAAATATTTTAATGCTTGCATATAGTCCAACAAAAGTGTTGTACATCGATCTTGAATTTCAAAAGATTGAATTGTATGTTTTATATCTTGAATACACAATTTATTTTTATCAACAAAATAACAGTGTAACGCTTGATTTGAAATTGCTTCTATACCAATCGATCCACTACCTGCGAATAAATCTAAGAAAACACTATTTTCTAAATAAGGAGAAAGCATAGCAAATAAACTTTCTTTTACTCGATCCATAGTAGGTCTAGTTCCCTCTATTTTTTTATTTTTGATCACTCGTCCTTTTAAAGTACCACTTATAACTCTCATAAACCACAACTCTTTTTTCCATGAATTTCTTTAAATTTCTGGTTCATATTTAAAGATAAGAAATAAAGTTCATTTTCCATTTGCTTATATTTTTTAACAATAGGCATTGTTATAATTTTTCTTTTTAGATCTATAAGATGATCAGAAGAAATATTTTCTTTTCGAATTTCATGTAGTAATTCTTTTAATTCTTTATCTTCTTCAATTTTTTCTTTTATTTGCTTAAACTTTTGAATTTCTGTGCTTTTTTCAAATAGATCTATAATTTCATATACTTTATCAATTAATTCCATAGCACCATCCCAAAATCATTATAATATGATTTCTTTTAGTAAGCAAGTCGTAGCTTCCAAAACTTGTTTTTTATTCTCTTCACGTGTGTTTTTTTCTACTTCAATTTTTTTCTCATAATATTGATCTTGATCTTGATCATAAACACAGACAAAAACAACATTATCTTGACCATACATATTCTTAGCATCCAATCGATTGAGTTTACCAGTAATTCCAATTCCGTAATTACTTCCAGTATAAGTACAGATCGCTTTAGCCATACTCCTAGCTACTTCCATACTATAAACACTATACTGTTCAATGAGTTCTTTATCGACTCCCATCTTAATTTTAAATTCATTGCTATAAGTAACGGCACTAAATTTTAAAACTTTACTGGAATCTTCAATATTGGTGATCGAATGAACAATATACCCTCCAGTACAAGATTCCATTGTCGCAATGGTCTTATTCTTCATAATTAATTTTTGTACAATATTTTTCATAAAAACCTCTTTTCTTTATTTATAACATACCCTTCTTTTTAAAGATCCATGCCAGTAACAAAGACAACAATACCGAAATACCAATAATGATTATAAAACTATATGGATTTGAACCAATATCTCCTAAAAATACATTCATACCCAACATAGAAGAAATCATAGTCGGTACAGAAAAAATAATAGTAATAGATGCCAAAAATTTCATAATATCATTTAAATTATTTGAAATAATCGTTGCGTAAGTATCGGTCATGGAAGTCAGTATCTCTCTATAAATATCGGCCATCTCAATAGCTTGCTTATTTTCAATAATCGCATCTTCTAATAAATTCAAATCTTCTTCATACATTGGAATCAAATTTCCTTTATTTAACTTTTCTAACACAACATCATTTGCTTTTAATGAAGTAATAAAATAAGTAAGTGTTTTTTCTATATTCAAAAGAGTTACCAATTCTTTATTATTGGTTGATTTATATAATGTTTTTTCTTTTTTATTAATATCTTCATTAATTGCCTTTAATTCAAGTTGATAAAGACTTGCTATATGAAGCAGGATTTGAATGACAAATTTTGTTTTTTTCTTTATATCAAAATCTTTTATTTTCTCCTTTTTAAAATCATCAAATATATCCAATGATTTTAAAGAAACTGTAATGAAATATTCATCGTTTAAAATTAAACCTAAAGGATACGTATTATATTTATGTTTATATTGATTATCTATTATATACGGTGTATCAATAACAATTAATGTAGATCCTCCTTCAATTTCTATACGCGGCAATTCTTCTTCATCCAACAACTTTTTTAACAAATCGATATTCGTATTGGTTTGTTCAGAAATTTTTTGAATTTCTTCTTGAGTTGGATTGATCATTTCAATCCAACATAATTTTTCGATATTTTCAATTTTTTCTACTTTATACATATTTTCTTTATTAGTACGATAGATATTTATCATTATATACCCTCCTTATTTTTGTAAACTATAATAGATTTCCGATTGCTCTACTAATTTTTGATGTTTCCCTATTGCATGAATTTTTCCTTTATCAATTACTATAATTTCATCAGCCTTTTTCATCATTGAAGGCTTATGAGTAATCATTAAAACCGTATGTGTTTTTTTTAATTCTTTCATTATTTTTAATATTTGTTTACTGGTTTTCTCATCCAAAGAAGAAGTAATTTCATCAAAGAGTAAAATTTCAGCTTTTGAAAGCAATGTACGTGCTAGAGCAATCAATTGTTTTTGCCCAATAGAAAGATTGGAACCATCCTTTGTTAATTTTGTATTATAACCATCCGGTAGACTCATAATAAAATCATGAATGCCTACTTTTTTACAAGCCCGCACTTGATTTTTAAAATTTGAATCAACCAAGTTTAAATTTTCTCTAATACTCATATCAAAAATAAACGGTTTTTGAGTCACAATAGATACATTGGATGCATAAACATCTTTTGAATAATCATAAATATTGATTCCATCAATATAAACATTTCCTTTTTCCACTTTATAAAGCCGTAGTAAAATTCGAAATATAGTCGATTTGCCAGATCCACTTTTTCCAACAATTGCTGTAAAAGAATGAGCTTTGATATTAAATGAAACGTCTTTTAATATCATTTTATTTTCATAAGTAAAATCAACATGATCAAATACAATATCTCCAAAGATATCATCGGTATTATTCTCACCAAAAACAAGCATATGCTTATTTTTGTACTCTAAAATTTTATGAATCCGATTTAATCGAACCCCATTTGAAGATAAAGCATCCACTCGATCAAAAAGTTCATAGCAATTATCGATGATTGTATCTAAATAAGAAATAATAAGCACTAATATTCCAACATCGTATTGTCCTTGCATAATAAAATAAGTCATAACTACATAAATGATTAATTTAAAAAATACAATGACAACAGGATCTATGATTTCCACTAAATTTTCATAATTCATTTTCTTTCCATGCATCTTAGACCAGTTTTGATGAATTCGATTGAAGTGTTTACGTATTTCTTCATGCATATTAAAGCTCTTAATTTCTTTACTACCTTCAAAAACTTGTCCAATTAAATTCCCTGTTTTATCTTTATACATAGTTTCATTAGCTAAATAATAATCTCTTTTATCCAAATCTTTATTTAAAAATAATAAATAAATTCCAACAATAAAAATAGTTCCAATTCCTATAAAAAGATTGGTTTTTACAATGATGCCTAAAGAAATTAAAATAATTAGAAAATAAGAAATCGCATCAAAACATTGATCAGGAATCTGCATAACTTCCCCAATATCAGCAAAAGCAGTATGAACTAAAAAGGATTGAGATAACTTCTTTGAATAATTTTCATCCATAGAACACACTTTATTTAATATTTTCTTTTGTAACTGATTGTGAGTATAATTGGCGTGTTTACTATATATAACATAGTTTACATGTTGAGCAAGATAATAGAAAATATAAAAAATACCAAAAAGCAAAATCGTATAAAAAGCAATTTTAAATTTTTTTGTAGTGACATAAGAAATGATAAGAGAAGCAAATAACGGTAAAGAGACTCTTAACAAAGCAGTCACTATAGAACTAAGAAACAAAAAGAAAAAATACTTTTTATGATCCGCTTTTAATGCTTTATATTTTTTTAACAGACGACCATATTTTTTAATCATTATCAAACACCCCTATTCTACTTACAGATTTATAAGCATTTAAATCCTGATATAACCCATTTGTTTTTATTAATTCTTTGTGTGTTCCACTGGCTACAATTTTTCCATGATCTAGTACAAAAATTTCATCAGAGCACTTCATCAATTCTGGTTTTTTTGTAATCATAAGAATGGTATGATCTTCCTTTAACTCTTTCAACAACTTAGGAAGCATTTTGGCAGTATCTTGATCTAAGGAAGCAGATACATCATCAAGCAAAAGAATTTCCGCATTGGATAAAAGCATTCGCGCCAATGAGATCAATTGTTTCTGTCCTCCTGAAATATTCGTAGCATTTTCTCTTAAAATCGTATTATAACCTTTTGGAAGAGAAACAATAAAATCATGAATACCTACTTTTTTACAAGCTTCGATTTGATGGTTTACATCTTTATCTACAAAATCCAAATTTTTTCTTATACTCATATTAAAAATAAAGGGCTTTTGATTCGCAATCGTCACATTATTGGCATATACATTTTTAGAATAATCATAAATGTTTATCCCATCGATTTGAATCGTTCCTTTTGTAGCCTTATATAAACGAAGCAAAAGATTAAAAATCGTTGTTTTCCCCGAACCAGATGGTCCCACAATACTAACGACTCGATTTGGTTTTACTTTAAAAGATATATTATGTAAAACTTTATGATTTTTTGGATGAAAACAAACATTTTTAAATTCAATCATTCCCTTTATAGCATCGGTATCATTATTTCCATAGAATTGTTCTGTTATTGTTCTATAATTTAATATTTCATTGATTCTTTTTAAGGAAGTAGATTCCTCTCGTATTTGACTCGCCGCATATAAAAAATCATATAAATATTCATCTAAATATTCATGATAAGAAATGATTAAGACAAAAATAGCAATCGTAAAATTCCCATGAATAAAGCCAAGGAGTAAAATCATATATAGAAAAACACGAAAATAAACAGTTAAAAAGTTTACATCGTTTTCTAATATCGTCATATATTTTCTTTTTAATATATAATGTTTTGTAAACAATTTTTGATTTTTCTTCAATTTGTTTTTTATTTTCTCAAGCATATTAAAAGATTTAATCTCTTGCAAACCGGAAGTTGTTTGAAAAAGTAAATTGCTATAATTATCATCATCTTTTAATACTTTTTTATGATAAAGATTACTTAATTTATCCGAACGAATAATAACTTTTAAATAAAGAAAACAATAAATGAAAAAAAGAAGCCCCAAATAAAAATTACAAAAACAAACAACAACAATAACAATTAAAATTTGTCCAAATGTCGTAATAAATTCAGAAATATCATCCAACATTTCCCCCACTTTCGTAACACTTGTTGTAATCGTACTCATAATTGTACCTTTACTTACCTTTCGACCAAAGGATTCATCCACTATTAACAATTTATTCAATATTCTATTTTGTAAATCAATATAACAAGTTTCCATATTATGCGTATAAACCTCGTAATTGATCCATTCTGCCAATTTGTAAAACAAATAAATAAATGCATAACCAAAGATAAAAAAGTATGCTAAAGAATAATTTCCTGATGTAATATATTTAATAATGAAAGAGGCAAAAACAGGAAGCAATAAAGAAAAGCCTTTATAACAAGATGCCGATAGCACCATATAAATTAAATATTTTACATTTGTACAGGTATATTTAAAATAGTTTTTTATAAAAATAAAATATTCTTTTAACATACGATCACTACCTCTATTATTTATTTCATTATAGCATACAAAATAAAAAAAACGTATTAAAAAATGCGTTTTTCTTTTATTCTTAATTTATTTGCTTTAATGGCTACATAAACTTGGATTAAAATAAATAGAAAAGCCACCAAGAATAACCATCGAACTCCCACCTTGAAAAAAATACCACATAGGAAGATTCCAATCGATTGTCCTACATAAGAAGTAATATCTCGTAGATTGGAAAAAGCAAATTGATAATCATTATCAATTCGATTGATGTATGGAGCATCCACTACATGGGAATAAGAATTTGAAAATAATAAAGCATAAGTAAGAGCAAGCATGTATCCATAGAAATTATTCACTAAAAAGGCAAGAATAAAAACGATTCCTCTTCCACCAAATTTCACAAATATATTCCATATATTATTTTTAAATGTATACTTTCTTAAAATTAAGATACCAACTATATCAGAAATAATACTAATAATGAGCAAATAACTAGATGCTGTATTTGCAGAAAAATGAATGATTTCTGTAAGTAATAACATTTTTAATCCCGTTACTAAGTTAAAAGCCAAATTCACTGTAAATACAAAACATAAATAATATTTGGAAATTTTATCTTTATGAATAAATTTCATTAAATTACATAAAATATCATTACTATTTTTTTTCTTTTCTTTTTGGGCTTTTACTTCTGTTTTTAATATGATAAAAAAAGCCAAAATACAACAGACTATAGATAATAAGATAAAAATATTAAAATTTATTTTAATATTAAAAATTGTTTTTCCCAAAAACAAAGCTCCTATGCAAATTCCAATATCATAAAAAGTACTATTGATTAGATCTTTTTTACCATATAATTTGTCATCCTTGTTAAATAAGGTAAGTAAAGGATAAATACTAACTACAATCTCTGTATCCAAAACAATATCTAAAAGAATTAAAAGTTTTATGGGAATCAATAAATTCGTTCCATTCATAAAAAACAATGTAACTAAGGAAAAAATTTTTAATCCTAATAAAATACATATAAACTTCTTTAATCGGTTTTTGGTAATAAAATCAAAAAATAAAATCAAAAATA
>CANQVY010000037.1 GCA_947627405.1 uncultured Bacilli bacterium
CATGATCACTTTTATAAATGATTGCCCCTTTAGCAAGCAAAATATCATCATCCACTTGCTCATACCCTTCTTTTGCTACGGCTTTTGTAGAAATACTAGAAGAAAGAATATAGCCTTCACTTTGTTGATATTTTATTTTGCTAAAACCTTTGGATCCAACTTGTAATTGTTCAATGAAATCCCCTTGATTCAATACTCCCAAAAAAGTACTATTTTTATCATTTTTTTCATAGACATTTGTCTTTTTCTGAATGTATACTTTCTTCTTGTTTTCTTTAAATGTTTCCTTTTCTTTATCAACTTGAATTATTAATTTCTTATTTTTTTTAGAAGTATCCAGATTGATTGTATTCTTCATCTTATCAAAAGGAATTTTAACAACCTCAATACCATCTTTATGATATATATTTTTATCTAATAAATAAATATTTACACTTTTATCTGTGAAAACATAAGAATAATCTATATTTTCTGAAATATAATCCTTATAATCTTTAGCCAAATCTTTTTGATCTTTATAATAATTAATTAAATATTTACTAATTTCTGTTTTATAACCATCAACAAAAACATAGGTATTTTGTACGGTTTGCTTAGATTCTAAAGAATAATGGTTAACTTGTATATTTTCTTGCACAATTTTATTTTGATCATTCATAATGGTTTGTCTATAAACCACATGCACAATGTTATCAATTCCATAAAAAGTTTCATAATCTAAAAATAAATAATATTTCATCTTGCCTAATGTGATCTTTCCACTTTTGTATTGATCAAAAAAACGATTTTCAATCTCAATTGCTTTTGCTTGAAGATCTTTATCTAAATCATGATTCGATAATATAGGGTATTTTATAACAGATGCACATTTTCCTGTAAATTTTATTTCCTTTTGCTCTTTGCCAAATTCTTTCACAACATCCACTTTTTCAAAATATTTTGTAGCCTTGGTATCAATACTTTCTTTCAATTTGATACTATAAAGATATCCAACTAAAAAAAACAAAAGGACAAAAACAACGACACTAATCAATAAAATAAAATACTTTTTTTTGAATTTCTTTTTATACCTCATTTTTTTACTACGCTCCTACTCTACAGTTATTATACCACTGTTTTGTGAATAAATAAATAAAAGATAAAAAAATGAATTTCAATTTTGAAATTCACATCTAATCTTTTTTATTTGAACAAAAATTATTTTTTTCTTTACAAAGGACTTTTTTATGACTGATAGAATTGGGTTGTTGAAAATGCATTTCTGGAAAAATATGATTAATTTCCCTTTCAGCACTTTCTGTAGAATCAGATGCATGAATGGCATTTGCTGCGGCATTCGTAGGATCCCCATATAAAGCACGTATAGAATTAGGAAATTCTATTTTTGCTCTTTCTACATTGGCAGGTCCAACAAGAAGTCGAACCTCAGCGATCGCATTTTCTCCAAGAACAACCATAGATAAAACATCATCAGCCATATAATGGGTCAAATTTTCAAAAAAAACTTTACCTTCGTGCTCCTTATAATGGTTCCTGGCTTGTTCTAAAGATAATTTATGCTGTTTTAAAGCAATGATACTTAAATTTCTTTTAGAAAATAAATCCATAATATGCTTCAAAATTCTTTCCTGTTCTTGTTTTGGTTTTTTCATAACGTTAGGTTTTATCATAACAAAAGTAGCTTCTAACATAATCTTCCTCCTAAAATAAATATATGATAACATAAACAAAGAAAATATCCAAATTTTTTCTAATTCTTTTGTTTAATAAACTCCCACACTTCTTGAATGGTTTGTGAAAAATCTTTATAATTTGTTTCAAACCAATTTACATGCATTTGATGATTAAAAAAAGTATATTGTCTCTTTGCATATCGTCTCGAATTTTTTTTAACTCTAGAAATAGCCTCTTCTAAGGAAATCTTTTTATCAAAATAATCATAGAATTCTTTATATCCTATTCCATTTAAAATTGCTTTACTGCGAATTTTTTTATTATAAAGTTGCGATACTTCATCGATTAATCCATCTTGAATCATTTGATCAACTCGACGATTGATTTGATTATATAATTGTTCTCTTGAAGTAGAAAGCCCTATCGTTATAAAATCATAAACAGAAATGGTATTTCTTTTTTCTGAATTCCATGTTTGATTTTCAATCTTGTTAAGCATTCGAATTAATCGTTTTCTATTATTTACATGAATATTACAAATTGTATGTTCTTCGATTTTCTTTTTTATCTCTTCATTGGTTAATTCATCATAAGTAAAATTTGTTTGTTCTTTTTGAAATTGATAATCATATAAAGCAGCTTTTATATAAAGACCGCTCCCACCAACCAAAATAACATTCTTTCCTCGATGGCTAATTTCTTCGATGGTTTTTCGACAATCTTTTTGATAATCATAGATTGTATACATCTCTGTAACTTCTTTTATATCAAATAAATGATGGGGTATATTTTCCATTTCTTCCGGTTTTATTTTAGCCGTACCAATGTTTAAATCTTTATATACTTGCATACTATCGGCATTGATGATTTCTGCATTCCATTTTTTAGCAAGTTCTACACTTAGTTTTGTTTTACCAACTCCTGTTGGTCCTACAACAACAAGAATCATACTTTTCCTTCTTTCCGTCCTTTTTCCCATACTCTCTTCACACGAATCTATATTTTAACATATTTTTCTGGCTATGTAAATTTAATTCATGGCTCTTTTAAAGAGTTTTTCCAAATCATATTTTGTATAAGTAATAATGGTAGGTCTACCATGCGGACAAGTAAAAGGATTTTCTGTTTTCCTTAATGTATTCAAAAGAATCTCGGCTTCTTCTAAAGAGATAACATCATTGGCTTTAATTGCCATTTTACAACTTAAAGTAATAGCGGTTTTTTCTATAAATTTATCTTTATGAAATTCTTCTTTTTCACAAATAATATCAATAATTTTTCGAATAGCCATTTCTTCATAACCTTTAGGTAAAAAATAAGGATGTGCCCGAACAAGAATAGAATTTACTCCAAATTTTTCAACTTCAAATCCAATACTTTTGAACAATTCAATATTTTCATTAAAAATTATAAATTCTTTATTGGAAAGTTCAATTGAAATAGGTACTAATAATTGTGTCATTATATCATCTTCACGACTCATAGCTTTTAAATATTTTTCATAATTAATTCTTTCTTGGGCCGCATGTTGATCAATGATAAACATACCATCTTCATTCTCCGCAATAATGTAAGTAGCGTGCACGATTCCAACCGGTTTCATATATTTGATTCGATCATTTTCCAATTGTATATCGGGATCTTTATTTTCTTGAGGAAGTATCTTTTCTTTTTCATAATTTAAATCCAATGTCATTGCTTCAGATACTGTATATTTATTTGTTTGCTCTTCTTCGTTTGGATAAGCCGATATTTTTTCACTTGTAACTTCACTAAGTTCAAGTGATGTAATGTTAGGAATTAAACTTAATGCTTTTAATTTTGGTTTAATAATTTGTTGTACTAAGTCTTTTAAATCATTCATCTTTGAAAATTTAATATCCATTTTTGTAGGATGAATATTAATATCAATTAATATGGGATCCACTTCAATATTAAAAACAACAATAGGAAATTTATCTTTTGGAATATACGTATGATAGCATTCAATAATTGTTCGATTTAATTCGTTATTACGAATAAAACGACCATTCACAAAAGTCATAATATGATTTCGACTTGTCTTAGCCACTTCAGGATAAGAAATATACCCTGTGATGGCATAATCTTCATTTTCTCCATGAATCTCAATCATTTTTTTTGTAATTTGACTGCCATAGATCTCATAAATCACTTTTAACAAATCATTTGAACCATCTGTATTTAATAATACTTTGTCATTGTTTGTTAAAGTAAATTGAATGTTTGGATAAGATAAGGCCATTTTATTAACATAATCGGTAATATTTGCTAGCTCTATATATAAATTCTTTAAATACTTTAATCGAACAGGAGTATTATAAAACAAATCTTCAACAACAATTGTCGTTCCCTCTTTTAAGTCCGATTTTTCAATTTTCTCTATTTTGCCACCATTGACAAATACCATTGTACCTTCTTGTTTATCACAAGTTTTTAAAGTTAACTTTGAAACAGAGGCAATAGATGGAAGTGCCTCCCCTCGAAATCCTAAAGATTCAATATTAAACAAATCATCCAAAGTAGATAACTTTGAAGTTGCATGACGCGAAAATGCAAGTACGGCATCTTCCTTACTCATTCCCACTCCATCATCAGTTACTTTAATTTTTTTTACGCCTGAATCGATTAAGTCAATTCTGATTTTATTACTTTTAGCATCTATACTGTTTTCAACCAATTCTTTAACTACATTCATTGTTTTTTCAACGACTTCTCCTGCAGCAATTTTATTAGCTAAAACTTCATTCATAACATGTATTTTATTCATATAATTACTTCCTTTATTTTAAATAAATTGGGATATCTTTTGTTAAAATAGAAACGGAAGGATCTGCTTTTTCTGGATCTGGCGCTTCTATACGTAAATAAGTATCTGTCGTACTCGCTGTAGCCGTGGAAGCAGAAGTAAAAGCAAAGTTTGAAGTAAGAAAACAAGAATTTCTATGCTGAGCACGTGAGGAATAAATCGAATTACGAAAACCAGCTCCTCCAGAAAAAGTTTTCTTATCAGATGTTGTTATAATAGAGCATGAAAGGCTATCTGATGCATTATAAGGGATTAAAGTTACATAAACACTATAATCCTTAGAGGTTTTTGGAGTAAACATTATTTTTTCTACGTCGGTCAAAATAGCTGTCGGATAAACCAATTCATCAACACTTTCTACAGTTAAAGGAATATTATAATAATCACCGTTTTGCTTAAAATTATAAGCAACAACAGTTTTACCAGTCAATTCACCTCTTTGAATAATATCATCCGAAATAATTTTACCATAATCGGTTACTACAATCTTTTCATTAAAACTGGTAATGCCTCTAATCACAGGATTTGTTACTATTGTATTATTTTCTAAATCCATCAATGTAGGATAATAAAATTTATTAAATAGTTTTATAGAAGAAACAACTTGATTTTCATCCGTAACAATTGCATATTTTTTCTTTACTGTAGAACATTTTGAATTTTTACTAGGACTAGAATCATCTCCACATTTTAAACATATGTCTATTTGTAAATTTTTATTGGCACCTTCTACATTATTATAATCTTTATCCTTCTGATTTACTTTTTCAATATTACGAATAACAATATAACTATCCATATCACAAACTTTTTTTGTATTTGGATCTTTAACAGAAGCAATATAATCCAAATCCACTAAATTTTTTAAATATAATTCCGTGGTATAGGAATCCGTACTGTTTGAATATTCTGGAATCAAATCGGGATAATCGATCAAAAATTGTTCTGTTGCACTTTTTATATTATCAATCGTTGTATCATAATATTGAGACTTGCTTTTCTTTAGAAATATAGTTACAGCTGGAATCGCAATTAATAAAATAATTCCAATAATGACAATAACCCCTAATAGTTCAACCATAGTAAACCCATTCTTCTTTTTTACCATCTATATCACCTTATTCATTATACTATATATTTTTTAGAAAGTCATATGTTTTTTTAGCAACCTCAGAAGGCAGAATTTCCTCTAATTCAGAAACAGAAGCTTCTTTTAATTTTTTTATAGAACCAAATCTTTTTAAAAGTTGTTTTTTACGTACATCTCCTATTCCTTCTATAGAATCAATAATGCTAAAAAGCATTCCCTTACTTTTAATATTTCTATGATAACGGATCGCATAATTGTGCACTTCTTCTTGAATTTTACTTAAAAAAACAAACAAACTACTATGATGATTTAATTTAATTTCATGAAACTTTTCATCAATTAAAGTACTGGTTCGATGTTTATGATCTTTTTTTAATCCAATCACTTGAATAGGTAATTTTAAAGAAGTAATAATTTCCTTAACTACTTTTAATTGTAACTCTCCACCATCAACAACAATTAAATCAGGCGCTGGTAAGTTTTCCATTAGAACTTTATAATACCTTCGATAAACGACTTCTTTCATAGCCGATAAATCATCTTTTACATTAGCATCAACTTTATATTTTCGATATTCATTTTTTTGAGGAACAAAATCTAAAAAGGAAACCATACCACCTACATAAAAAGTACCAAACAAATGAGAATTATCAAAAGCTTCTATTTTAGATACCTTATCCGTATGTAAAATCTGTTTCAATTCTTCTAAAGCCTCATATCTTTTCTTTTCATTTTGCGTAATTAAATCCATTTGTTGTTCAAGATATTCTTTCGAATTTTCTAAAGCTAAATCCAACAATTTTTTAATTTTACCTCTTTGATAAGTAGTAACTTTACAATTTAAATAAGCACTTAAAACAGAAATTCCTTCGATATTTGGAACAACAATTTCTTTAGGTAACAAATTCTTTTTTTCATAAAAATGAATAATGTAATTCATAAACTCTTCTTCCGGATGATTGACAATGTTAAATATGGCTTTATCACGGCCATACAATACACCATTCTTTATAAAAAAGACTTGTATCGATAAATAGTTATTGTCTATATAATAATTAAATAAATCAAAATTATAATTTTTATTTAAATCGATTTTTTGTTTTTTCAAAGTGATAGCTATATCATCCAACATACTTTTTAATTCCAAAGCTTTTTCAAAGTTTAAATTATCACTTGCTTTATGCATTTCTTTTTTGATTTTATCAACAATAATGGAACTATCCCCTTTTAAAAATGCTATAATTTCTTTTTTCATAGATTGAATTTTTTCCTCTGAAATTTTATACTGACAATAGCCTAAACATTCTTGGATATGATAATACAAACAAACTTCTTTTTTCATATTTGTACATTTTCGAAGCGGATAAACACGATTAATAATTTCTACGGTTCTACGAGCCGCTTTAACATTAGGAAATGGTCCAAATAGATTATTCTTATTTTTTTTACGACGAATATTTCGAACAACTTTTAAAGTAGGATATTTATCTTTTGTAAGTTCAATATAGGGATATGATTTGTCATCCTTTAATAAAATATTGTATTTTGGATTGTATTTTTTTATTAAATTAATTTCCAAAATAAGGGATTCAAGTTCAGAAGAGGTTACAATATATTCAAAGTCCGCAATATCCTGAACAAGCATTAAAGTTTTACCTGTGTGTGTACCCGTAAAATAACTGGTTAATCGATTTTTTAAATCCTTTGCTTTCCCTACATAAATGATATTTCCCTCTTTATTTTTCATCTGATAACTTCCCGGTTTATGAGGCACTAACATCAATTTTTCTTTAATCATACCTATCACCCAACTAACTAGTATTAGTTTATCAAAAAATAAAAAGAAAAAAAAGAACCTTTCCTTCTTTTCAGTTATTTTTTTATCAATGACTTTCCTAAAATTTCTTCTTTTGAATAAAGTTTAATTTTTTGATTTCCCTGAAAAACATAGTCCTTTCGATTGATATAGCCTTCTTCTTTTACACCAAATTGGTTCGTAAAAGACACCTTAGCGTATCCTTTAAATTCTTGACCAAAAGGTTGAGCCTTTTCTAGGAAGCAAGGAGTTAACTCTAACATATAAGATCGATTGTATACGTCATAATCTAAATAAGTATAAAAACCCTCTTCGTTTTGTAAAAGTAAAGCCTTTTCACTTTGACGAATAATCGTATATCCCGTAATATCTTTTACTACTTGTTCCTTCTTTTTGATATATGAAGCTTCAGATCTTTCTTCATCAAAAGAAAATCTTCTGATCTGTTTTTTACCCTTATCAATCGTAATGATATGAATTTCATCTAATAAATCAATATGGTCATATCCCTTTGTTAAAATTCTTCCTGTTGGATTAAATTCGGTTGCTATCAACTCAGGTTCATTTAAATAAAGATAAGAGATTTGTTTGGAATCGGTAAAAGAATATATATGCCGATAATGCGCATTTAATTTTTGATAGATCGTCTTCTCCATTTCCATTCCCCCTATTACATTTATTATACTAAAGTTTAAAAACCGTGTAAAGAAAAACCAAGAAAGGCAACAAAAAGGAAGCCTACGCTTCCTAACTATTTCTATCTCCTTCTTCTAACATCGTTGTTATAAAAATCCCATATCCTTTCATAGGATCAGATACTACAACATGCGTAACTGCTGCAACTAATTTATTATCCTGCACAATTGGAGAACCGCTCATCCCACTGACGATTCCATTGGTTGTTGCAAGCAATTTTTGATCCGTTACTTCAAATAAAATATTTTTAACACCACGATCTGTATTTATTTTTGTAATATTAATCTCAAACTCTTCTACTTTATCATTTTCTACTACGGTTCTTATATATGCTTTTCCCTCGTGAACTTCATCTTTCTTTGCAATTTCTATTAAATTACTTTTATTATATGCTTTCGTGTAGTGACCAAATATACCACTTTCTTCATTTAACTCAATTTGTCCAAATAGATCATTACTATTAAATGTGGCATTCTTTTCACCGGGGTTTCCACCGGAACTTTTAGTAATTCCTGTAATATTTGAATAAAATATTTTCCCGTCTTTTATCTCTACTTTTTCAAGTGTAGTGGATTCGCTAATTTCGTGACCTAAAGCTCCAAATATATCATTTTTTGGGTCAATATAAGTAAGTGTACCAATACCGGATATTTTATCTTTTACATAAAGACCTGTTTTATATACACCAGCATTATCTTTGATTAAATTTAATTTGATATCCACTTGTTTGTTGTTTCGAAGTACTGTAATTGTATTGTTGTTGCTTGTAATATGACTTGTCATAGAAGCGATCGAATCAACGGTTGCACCATTTACTTGAACAACTTTATCACCAACTTTAAATCCAGCTTCTTTCGCAATGTAATTATTATCGACTTTATAAAAACCAACAATCATAACATTCGCTGTTTTTACTTCAATTCCAATTGAATCTCCACCTAAAATCACTTGATTTGAATAAGCACACACAAAATTGGGTATTATAAATAATGTAAATAGAAAGAGATTTAGTAGTTTGTTTTTAAAATTCATAAAAATCACTCCTTTTAAATCAAACTACATTATTATTATGTAAAATTTATAAAAAAATATATATATCAAAATATACCAATTTAAAAAAGTTCTATTTCTAGAACTTTAATCCCATAATTTTTTAGGATAAATGCCTTCATCTATCCATTGCAGAATAGCCTTTTGTACTTCTTGTTTATCTTCCTTATAAGTTACTCCATGCCATACAGCTGAAGTAGGCAATACTCTCATCGTACATATTTTTTGTTGAATCATTTCTTCAATGACATCGGGTATTAAATATTCACAATCGTTAAGATTCTCTCGATTTTTATTTAAAAACTGGGAAAATCCTTGTTCTAATTTTTTAAAAATCATAGGTGTAAAACCAAAAAAATTCATAGAGACCAAATCCTCTTCCTCTACTTCATATACAGATTGATCAGAAAGTTTTTTAGCCACCAAACGATTTTTTTCATAACCAATACTTGCCTCTGTAATGTGCGAAAGATAATGATCTTTTACATGACAAAGTCCTCTCTTTACAGTTCCATTTTTAGATAATGTATTTTTGATAATATAGCCAGCCATGGAAAAAGAAAATTCATTTTTATCTACGTTTTCCATGTATTCTTTTATACTTTGGAAAGGTTCACGCCCGTAAAAATCATCCGCATTGATTACAATAAAATTATCTTTTACCACGTCTTTGCACGCTAAAATAGCATGAGCTGTTCCCCATGGTTTCGTTCTTTCTTCTTTTAGGGAAACATTAAAATTTCCATTTGTTTTTTGAAAAACATAAGCAACCTGTATTTTCCCTTCAATTCGTTTTCCAATGGTTTCTCGAAATAAATCATAATTTTCTTCTTTAATAATAAAAACAACTCTTTTTATCCCTGCACAAAGGGCATCATAAATAGAATAATCCAATATAAACTCTCCATTTGGTCCAACAGGTTCTACTTGTTTTAAACCACCAAAACGACTTCCCATTCCTGCAGCCATAATCACTAAATCCATAGAACCTCCTAAG
>CANQVY010000038.1 GCA_947627405.1 uncultured Bacilli bacterium
CATGATAATTTTTCTTGTCGCATGGCATCCTCATAAGCAAAATTATCATGCCAACCATCACCTGGAGCTTGTTCACTGGCTTCTTTTTTTAATAGACCAATTCTATAAAATTCCTGGTTTAACTGTTCTATACGATTTAAATATTCTTCATATCCAATCCTTGATAAATAAATTTTTTTCACATCCATAAAACATCTCCTAAAATATATCTTCATTATAATATAGATTTAAAAAAAAGAGAAGATTTTTTTATAAAATCTTAACTCTTTGCAATTAACGAGTAGTCGCTGTTTTTTGTTTAGGAAGTTTTTCTCCTTGATTTACCATAGTTTTTAAAGGTCTTGTTAATTCTTTATCATATACAACATCTACCTCATGAAGTGCTCTTGTCAAGGCAACATATAAAAGTTTCATATCCAAATCGTTATTGGAATTATATACATTTTCAGAAGCATTATTAATAATTACTGCATCAAATTCCAATCCTTTCGCAATCGCATTCGATATTGTAATTACATCATTAGCTATATTGTAATCACTCGTTTTAGAAGTAATATTCTGAGGCGTTATTCCTATAAAACTTAAATCATCATTTATATAATTTGTAAGTAAATCATTCTTACTAATAATGGCAATGCTCTTATATCCTTTTTTCCTATATTCTATAATTTTTGATTTAATATGTTCTGGGGCATGCACCATATCATAGTCATGAAATTCAACTTGTCTTCCATGACGAATAACATCTTCTGATTGACTCATACCAATATGTTTTGCAACCAAATCCGCTGTTTTCATAATTTCATCTGTAGTTCTATAGCTCCTATTTAATTCAATCGTTTTAATATCTGGAAAAATGGTAGTTAATTCTTCCCAAGAATCAATCGATCTATAATTGTATATTGATTGTGCCAAGTCCCCATAAATACTAAAAGTAGAATTTTTAAATATCTCTTTTAATACGCCAAAATTAAATATACTAAGATCCTGTGCCTCATCAATTACCATATGTCTAATACTTTGATATTCCTTTAAATCCATAATTTGTGAAGCAATATATAAAAGTGCAGCAATATCTTCAAAATCATAAACCTTATTTTTAATATGATTCTTTGTTAAAGATCTTAAATCCCTAATTTCCTCATAATTAGAAAAATCATATTTAGTAATATCGTGAATAAAATTACTATATAAAGTTGTTACACTTTTTGTTAAAGGAGAAAAATAACGAACAATATCACTCTTAAATTTTTGCTTTAATTTTGCATCTAATCTTTCAAACCTTTTTCGAATTTTTTTACATTCTTCAATATTTCCTTTATTTTGATCTAATAAATCTAATTTTCTTTTATTAAAGGCTGTTTTAAAAGATAATTGATTATTTTCTACATAAGAAGTTAAATATAATATTGTCTTAGAAACAGCACCAGCAATATTTGGATAAGTATGATATGCCATATTAAAATTATCTAAAATGACTTCTTGTGGTATGATTCTAAATTCATCTATATCTATATCTCCGTTATGAATCGTTTTTTCAACTAATTTTTGCATATAGTTTTTTAACATAGTTCTATAAATCAAACTACCTTTAAATTTATCAATAGTAGTTAAATCTTTTCCGTTAATTTTATTATTTAATTTGCTATTAATAGAAGTAAATTGAATATCCTCCCCAATGATTCTTCTAGTCAATTCTTCCATTGTATATTGATTTACATCACTGACATCCAAATCAGGAAGTACCGTTTTAATATAATCCATAAATACTGTATTAGGACCAATAACTAAATATTGGTCAGCTGAAATTCCATTTCTATAATTATACTCTAAGTAGGCAATTCGATGAAGGGCAACCGTCGTTTTACCACTTCCCGCAACACCTTGAATAATATTATTTTCAGAAATAGGTCTTCTAATAATATAATTTTGTTCTCCCTGAATAGTAGCAACAATGTTTTTTAATCTTTTATCATTATTTGTATTTAAATAAGTTTGTAACAATTGATCATTAGAAACAATATCCACATCAAAATAATCAATTAATTTAGAATCTTCTATATTATATTGCCTTTTTAATTGAAGTTCTCCAGTAATTTTTCCATTAGGAGCGAGATAAGAAGCTGGCCCTATATTACTATCATAATATAAAGTAGAAATTGGAGCCCTCCAATCCGAAACAATAATATCAGTACCATCTAAAACCGCATTTTTTCCTATATACACATCATTTTTATGATCTTCTCTTTGGAAAAGAATTCGCCCAAAATAAGGTTTATCAATACTTTGAGTCAATTTTCTTAATCGATTGGCACTATCCTTTAATGCCCTTTCCATATGAATAGGATCATTTTTATATATATTTCTAATTCTACTCTGATGAATTTCTTCTTCTTTTATTAATCTTTTAATAATTTCCAAAGTATCTTTTAATTTATTTAATTCTAACTGTTCCATGATCCGCCTCCAATATATAGTTATTTGATTGGCTTCATTGATAATTTCTCATATTATATCAAATTTAATATAAATTTGCAATAGAGGAATGATTACATTAGAAAAAACATAAGTACAGCAGTATCTATACTATGTTCTACATAAGTGGAATTGTTAATTTTTCTTCATACATAATTATCATTTCATGAAGAGCTCTAGTCATGGATACATATAAACTCTTCATATCCGATGAACTATTTGAATCGAAGCTCTTTTCTCCTGCATCTACAATAATAACTGCATCAAATTCTAAACCTTTAGAATTTTTACTTGATACAATGCATATTCCATTATCATAATCTATACTTTCATTATTTATGAGCGTAAGGTCAATATTTTTCTTTTTTAATTCATTATATATAGTAGTAACTTCTTGATCATCATTACTGATTAATGCAATAGAACTATATTTTTTAGTCTTTAATAAATTTATTTGATCATATAAATCCTCATATTTATCTCTTAATTGCATATACTTTACATTTTCTCCATGTCTAATAACCGGATCTGCAGGTTTCAAACCTATATAATTCAATACCTTATTCGCTTCGTTCATGATTTCAATGGTAGTTCTATAGCTTTTTAATAAATATTCAATAGAACAATCATTTTTAAAAATTTCGTGATTCACTTCCTCCCAAGAGTCTATACTTCTATAATCATATATGGATTGTGCTAAATCCCCAAAAATACTAAAATGACTTGCATTAAGAATCTTTTTTAATACAAAAAAGTTAAATACCCCATAATCTTGTGCTTCATCAACAATAGTATGTTTATAATTTTTATATTTTTCAGAACCATGCAATCTATAATGCAAATACATCAATCCAGCTAAGTCATCAAAATTATACATATTTGTTTTGTTACATTTAAAATCTTTTTGTATTTGAGTACATATGAAACGATCATCACAATATTTATGAAAATTCAATAGAAAATGATTATATAAGGCAGTAGTTTTTTTATTTAAAAATGGAAAATGTTTTTTCAATAATACAATTCCATTATTATTAGTAATTTCCTTTTTCAAATCATTATATATTTTATAACTGTTTTTCTCATCAACATGTTTAACATATATTGTATATAAATTATTTAAAATTTCTTCTTTATTATTTTTAATGTAGGTAGAACATAACAAAATAGTTTTATTAATTTTTGATTGTATGTTTTCATATAAAGTATCACTGATACTATCATAAGTCTTTTTTATGAAATTAGCGTTTAAAATTGTATAGTAACTTACAGTTAAATCTTTTGTTGGTACTACTTCATTTTGTTCTAAATAATTTATATATTTATCGATTAATCTAGCATAATCCATAGATAATTTATATTTATTGCTATTAAATTTATCTTTTAAAGAAGGTCTATAAAGAATAACAAAATTTTCATTCAAATACTCTAAACATAATTCATCAAAGGTTAATTGAGGAACATTTACCACATCTAAATCAGGAAGAATTGAGGAAATATATTTAATAAAAAATTTATTAGGACCAATAACCATATATTGATTTGAATTTATTACGTTTCTATAATTATAAGCCAAATATGCAATTCGATGAAGAGCCACTGTTGTTTTTCCAGAACCAGCTACTCCTTGAACAATAACATTATCATAAATATTTTTTCGAATTACTTCATTTTGTTCATCTTGTATAGAGCTAACAATATTTTTTAATCGATTATCTGCATTCACACTTAAATATGGCCTTAAAATTTCATCATTTGCTACCGTATCTACATCATTAAAAGAATTAAGTTTACCATCTTCTATATCATATTGTCTTTTCAGCAACATTTGACCAGTTATTTTTCCATCTGGTGAATCATATTGAACTTTTCCTAAATTACTATCATAATAAAGTGAAGCAATAGGAGCTCTCCAATCCACTGTAATAATATTATTATCAAAGTCATACACTCCAACTTTGCCAATATAACAGATATCTGTCTGATTATGACCTTCCTCTTTAAAATCGATTCGGGCAAAATATGGCTTTTTTAATCCTTCTGTAATTACTCTTTTTTTATTTGTATATTGCCTTAATAAAGTATCAAGCAATTCTTCGTTATGTTTATATTTATCAGGTAAATGATCGATCATCAATCCTAAATCTTCTATCACTTCACCATATTTATTTTTTATTTCTTCTAATTTTGCTAATTCTATTTGTTTTTCCTTATCCATATTTACTCCCTTTTTTATATATTCATCATTAAAAATATGTATCTATCATCACAATACTATTTTATAGTAGTATATCACTTCTTTAAAGTCAATATTTTATTTTTTTAATTTCATTTTATATTCATTAGGATTGCAATACCAAAGTGGTTTGTTTTGAGTAAATCCCTGAAAGTCCTGAAAAGTTTGATACGATCTATGAATCATATCGTCAATCAAGCCTTGATTATTATATTTTTGAGCCCAAACAATTTTATTTAAGCTAAGATAAGCACTATAAATTGCAAAACTATCCCAAAAAAGAGTGTTTTCCTCTTTTTCCAAATACCCATTAATAATACCAATGCTAAATGGAATATTAAAAAAACGATTATACATTTGTACTTGATGAAAATCATAATAGGAATAATTAGCGCCTGTAGATCCGAAATCAATAAATCCTATATCATTATTCTCATTTATAATGATATTACTTTCCGTTAAATCACTATGAATGAGTGATACAGGTTGTCGATATAGTTTATCAATATTATCATAAACATAGTTAAGTACAATGTCTCTGTGCTCTAGTGAGATATCTTTTGTTTCAAATGATTTTAGTTTAAATATAATTTTATCAACTTTATCATGAACATCTGTATTTTTTGTTATGTTATGTAATAGTTTGATTTTTTTGCCTACTTCTATCCCTATTTCATACATTTCAATATCACTTCTATTTTTCGACCAATCTTTTAATGTTAACCCTTCTACCCAAGACAAGATATAATAATATTCATCACCCAACTTAGAAAATTTAATAGGAGTTGGAGTAATTATATTTATACTTTCTAATTCTTTTAATGTATCAAATTCTACTTTCTTTTTTTGAACTTGATCTTGAGAAAAAATTTTTAAAATATATTTTTGATTTTTAAATTCAAAAGAATATTTTTTACATAAATCATAGCCGATACTAATTACATTTAAGTTTTTCCACTCTTTACTACTTGGTATCTGTGTTATTATACTCATATATAGCCTCACTTTAATATATAATTTTTAAACAGCTGTTTATAAGGAACATTAGAATCTTTATAAATTCTAAATTTATATATTTTAAAATATTTAAATATATACCAAATTTTATTATATAGATTATTTATAAATAGTAAATTGTTTTTTTTATAAATATAATGTTCATCTTTGGCATAGTTTTTTAAATTATCATTAGATGTAATAATAAAAGGTCCTTTCCCATAAGCAACAGGAAGCAAAGAAATATGGCAATCAATATATATAATTTTTGCTTTTTTCACTTGATTGATCAGTTCTTGATTTTTGTTTAATTTATATGTTTTATTAATGATTACCACCTTGCATCGATCATGAGAAAAAATCAAATTATGTGGCAATGTACCACTTAAACATGCGAATTCATCACAACTTTTATAATACTTTATTTGTTCAATCAAAGATAATTTTTCTGGATAAATAGAAATATAATTATTTTGATTAAAAAATTTTTCTACACTTCTTTCTCCTCTATCCTTTGATTTGGACTTTTCAAAGAATCTTCTTGATAAGTAGATCTTCTTTGGTATATTCTTATCTTTTTTTACTTTGTTACATACTTTTTCAAAAATAGACTTATACTCTTTAGTAAAATACTTTCCAGGGTATATGGAAACTTCTGGAACAATTACTTTTTTAAATTGGGTAGGCTTATCCAAAATAATAATATTTTCCGTTTTTATTCCAAATAAATTCATAAATTCTAAATAATTACCATCAATATCCATTTGCTGAAACAATTTAGATGTAAAAACCACTTTATATTTATTTTCCTTACCTTGAACATACCAAAGCCTAGAAACAATATCTATAATAAAATGTCCCCAGTGTTTATAAAAAAAATTTAAATAAACAACCGTTTCATCAATATATTCAACATCATAATTTGATATGTCATAACTTCCATTTACTCGATCAATCATATTATAAGCCAATTGAGCTGAGGATTGCACATATTCACCAGATTCGTAAATAACTCCTCCAGCCCCTTGAGACGTATGAACCCCATCTTTCATAGATACAGGCAGTACAATTCCACGATCAATAATATCAACATGTAATTTTTTTTTGCTGTAATATTGTTTTTTAGACTCTGAAATATATTGCTTTTTAGATAAATCATCTATATATTTAAACATATATCACCTCTAAAATTTAATAGGATTATTAAAAAGTAAATTTCCAACATCTTTATGAGAATTTTCTAAAAAATAATGAAAATATCTATATATTTTTTTCTTATCTTCTTTTTCATAATTTAAGATGTTATCTATTAAAAAAACTCGACAAAATAATTTAAAAACAAATTCCTCATAAATATTATTTTCTAAATTGTATTTGTAAAATAAAGATTGAATATCCATAAACCATCGTTTTATCATATTCTCTTTTAATTGCCTAATTTGATATAAACTTTTATCATCTAAAGTATTTTTCATATAATGAACTAACCATGGAGAGTATTTATAGATAAGATGATCCTCTCTTCCATAAAAATGCCAATAATATACTACAAAATCATTTAAAATTGGGTTGAATCCAAAGGTTTCTACATCCCAAAATAAACCATCTAAACAAAAATTAAAATCGTGAAAATCTCCATGATTATAAGAATAAACTGTATCATGAGAACTTGAAAGATAATTATAAATGTTTTTAAAAAAATGCCTATAATGTTTAATAGATTCTGGACAATATTTTTTAATATCTTCTAACAATCGTTTGAAATCATTTCCATAATAATTTGTAGCCCGATTCCCTCTACAAATTCGCATCCAAAACCATCGATCCGACTTACTGTTTCCATCCATCTTAGCACAATAACAAGTATTATTCATTAATTGAATAATATGTTTAAAAAAAACATCTAATTTTTCATTTTTTTGTTCAAAAGAATATCTATTATTTCTTAAAAAATTAAAAGCATTTCTATCAATCGTATTTATATATTTATATAAATTAATTACATTATCCCCAAATTCATATTCACAATACTTATCTACAATACGAAGCGGAATTTTTAATTTCGTTTTTATAACATTTTCGTCATTATATTCCTCTTTTTTAATAATTTTAAAGAAAAATTTTTCTCCCTGATAATTAATAATCCCTACTCTATTTTTCCCCTTTTCAGCTCGAGTTTTATAAAATCGAAAAACATTTGAATTAAAATTATCTTTTTCATAACAATCTTTTATATATTTAATAATTGTTAGATAACGATCTACCATATTTCATCCTCCAAAAATGAATCAGATACATTTTTTAAACACTTTTATTTACGATCATATACAAGTACATAATCCATGCTTTTTAAGACTTCTATTAATTGTTTTGTCGTTTTGATTTCTTTTGTTGTAATAATTCCTCCCGTGGCAAGATCTTCTAAACGATGAAAATCTGATCCAGAGGTTAGAATTTTATTGGTTTTCTTTCCATAATCCATAGCCATATCATTTCTCGAATTACTCTTTATACATCCATTAAACACTTCTATTCCATCAATTAAATCGAATGGTGCCCGCTGCATATTATCTCGAAAAGGATGTGCTTGAATCATTAAATAACCTTTTTGGTGACATATAGTATATAATTTTTCTAAACTATAATCATAAATACATTCATTTTCAATTAAAAAGTCTTTATCAATACCATAAATCAAATAATCACTTTTTGTTTCTTGTAAAGTAATTTCTACTCCTAATAAAATATTTAAATGAAGCTTTTCACTATATTTTTTTGCTTTCTTATAACCATCCAATACAAAATTCATTTTTTCTTTCCAAGAAATCTCCCCTAATTTATCCATTTTCTTTTTACTACAATGATCCGTAATTACAATCGTATTATACCCTACCTTTTTATAAGCTTCTAACAATTCCACAACAGGAACTTTTGCACAAGAACTAGATTCCTGCGTATGCAAATGTAATTCGGTGAAATATTGTTTCATTCTTATACCTCCTTCTTTGAACCATTACTTTACAATTTCATCAAAAAATAAAGAAACTTCAAACTTGCCCTCTTAATCCTTATTCATGCATTTAAAACAATATGGTATTCATCATCTCTTAAAAAATCTCTGTGCTTTACGATTTTACCAATCTTCTTTTTCTTTTCATCATATAAGTCCTAATATTCCATAAAACTTCTTATAATTTATTATATAAAAGAATGCACAAAAAATAAAGAATTCTTTGCCATTACTTTATTTTTTTATTGATAATCATATTCATATAAAGTTGTATTTTTGGGATTAAATGATAAAAAATCTGTATTTTCATCATATCCGATCAAATTAAAATGAAGTGCTTTAATAAAACTACCATGAGATACAATCAAAATCGTTTTTTCTGGAAAATTCTTTTTTATCTTATCTAAAAATAGATTTGCTCTTTGTAAACATTCTTGAATACTTTCTATACGATGTGAAGAAGCATTTAACTTATAGTTCCAAAGAAAGAGGATTTGATCCCAATCAATTTTCTTACCTTCGTAATCCCCAAATCCCCTTTCAATAAGCAAATCATCATAAATAATTTTTACTTTATCTTTCACTAAAATCTCTGCTGTTTGTCTTGTCCTTTTTAAAGGGGAACAAATGCAGATATCAATTTCATTTAAATTGATCTTTTTAGATAACTCTTCAATCTCTAAAATTCCTTTTTTATTTAATACAATATCTGTTTTTCCTTGTAATAATCCCTTCTCATTCCAATCTGTTTTTCCATGACGCACAATGTATATCTTATTTCTTTTCTTTTTAGAAATTTGATCCATATGGATTACCTCCAATCATGATAAAAGATTTCTTTATTCTTATTATAGCATAATCCAAAAAAAGAAAGTATGTTTTTACTTTCTTTCTTAGAGACTACCAAGAGCCTCCTCCCCCACCACCAGAGCCCCCTCCTGATGAACCTCCTCCGGATGAACTAGATGAATCACTAGATGGACTTGATGACATAACGTTTTGAGCAGAAGATAGAGTGTTATCCATAAAAGAACTAAAATGTCCCATATCAAATGTAGAATCACTATCATA